>JAGAMQ010000099.1 GCA_017624645.1 Oscillospiraceae bacterium | reverse complement strand
GGCGCTGCTGGTGGCGGTGGAAGCCATGCGCCAGTTGGGAAGGCCTTTAAGCGATGTATACGGCGTGACAATGCCCTGCTTTGGCACTTCGGACCGTACCTACAACAACGCATGGGAACTGATGAAGCAGCTGGGTGTTTCCGGTAAAGAGGTAAATATCCGGGATGCGGTGATTACTCACTTCCGGGACATCGGCCATGATGCATCTGTTCACGATGCCACCTACGAAAACTCCCAGGCACGGGAGCGGACACAGATCCTTATGGACTATGCCGGAGAGGTGGGGGGACTGGTCATCGGTACCGGCGACCTCAGTGAACTGGCGCTGGGTTGGTGCACCTACAACGGTGACCATATGAGTATGTACAGCGTCAACGGCGCTGTGCCCAAGACCCTGATCCGCTGGGTAGTGGAGGCGGTGATGGAATCTGCGGATTACGCCTGTGTCAAGGATGTCCTGGCGGATGTGCTGGACACCCCCATTAGTCCTGAACTGCTGCCTCCGGATGAAACCGGCAGGATCAGCCAGCAGACGGAGGATATCGTAGGACCCTACGCCCTCCACGATTTCTTCCTGTACTATGTTCTGGGTTATGGCTACAGCCCCAGAAAGATCTACGACCTTGCCTGCCGCGCTTTCCGGGAGGACTTTGACAAGGAAACGGTAAAGAAATGGCTGTGCACCTTCTACCGCCGGTTCTTCACCCAACAGTTTAAGCGCAACTGCCAGCCCGACGGTGTACGTGCCGGATTGCTGGGACTCGGTCCCAGGACAGACTGGCATATGCCCAGTGATGCATCCGTGCGCGTTTGGAAAGAGGAAGCGGAATCTCTATAAATCATGCATACCCCCCAGTTCCATGGGAACTGGGGGGTGTTTTATACCAGTACCGGCTGCAGCTGCCAGCCTTCTGCGGCAGCCTGCATCGCTTGTGGGATACGGTCAAAGCATGCCACCATGCTGGTGGGTTTCTTTTCAGGATCATCCTGCCGGAAGGGGACAAAATAATAGTGTTTTCTGGCAAGAAGTTTGCCGATGTTCTCTGCGGCACCGGATAAAGCGTCGTTGGTGGAAACGGCGACCAATACCGGTCTGCCGTTGCGCAGATGACTCTTTGCAGCCATGGTCACCGGTGTATCGGCAATTCCGTGGGAAAGCTTTGCCAGGGTGTTTCCGGTGCAGGGGGCAATGATTAAGATGTCCAGCAGCTTTTTGGGACCGATGGGTTCCACATCCGCTATGGTACAAAGGGGAGTTCTGCCGCAGATCTCGGTGGCTCTGTGCCAGTGGTCCTTGGCACTGCCGAAGCGGCTGTCTATGGTGCTGACATTGTGGGAGAAAATAGGAATGACTGTGTGGTTTTGCGCCAACTGCTCCATAATGGGAAACACATCATGGAAGGTGCAGAAGGAGCCACACATGGCAAAACCGATATTCATGCAGAAAACTCCTTTTCAAGAATTTTGGCGATGAGCTGTCCGGAGCTTTCCGGAGCATACTTGTTGGGGAGTCCCCTTGCCCAGATCACATTCGGCACATCAATGCCGGGACTGGATGCAAGATCAATCATCAGACAGTCCTGCCGGCATTGCCGGGTAAGCTCCCGGGGCAGTACCATGGCGGGGACGGTGTTAAAGAGAATCCTTTGGTGGGAGAGTGCATCCTTGGGATCTGTCAGATCTACGGCAGGATACCCCAGAGCACAAAGAAGTGCTCTGTCACTTTCACTGCGGGCTGCCACACTGACCTTGGCACCCAGCAGCCGTAGCAGCCGTACAAGGCATTTCCCGATCCTGCCCCAACCTACCACCATAACAGGGCATCCACGCAGGATCACACTGGAGTGCTCCATGGCTACCTTAATGGCACAGTAAGCAGTGATGGCGGCATTTTCGGATAAATACAAAGGGTCCTGCAGAAGATCGATGCACCGATGCCCGGCAAGATCTTCCCGGTTCAGATTACCGCCGATGACCACGGTGTCCGGTGTCAGCAAGGGCGCCAGCTCGCCGCCCCCTTTGATGCTGCCGTCCGGCTCAAAGCTGGGAACAGGCAGCAGCAGGATCCGGGCGTCAGCTGATTGCTTCCAGCCTGCTTTTTTTAATGTATCTGCGGCATAGGCAAGGGCCATGGTGCCGCCTGCGGTGCGGAATTCTGTTTGCTTCATGGAAAATCACCCTTTCATGCCACATTATGCCGGCTGGCAGTGTATGGTGCTTGATTTTTTTACAGGCAGTTTGTATAATGTATGTAAGAGGTGAAGCGAATGAAACGTTTGGGCTTTATCCATGATATGATGGATGTAAAGGTGCTGATTCTGTATGTGGCGGCGCGCTCCAACTACCCCATGACGGTGCAGGAGATCTACGAGCTTTGCTATCAGGACGAGTGCCTGAGTTATTTTGATGTTTGTACGGCAGTTCCGGAAATGGTCACCTCCGGACACCTGAAGCAGCTGGAGGAAGACCGTTACGAGATCACGGAGAAGGGCAGACAGGACGGAGAGATCACAGCCGATTCCATTGCCTATACTGTAAAGAAACGGGCGGAAAATGCTGTAGCCCGGTTTAACCGACAGGTGCGCAGAAGCAGTTTTGTGAAAACCCGCATCATTCCCCGGGACAATGGAGAGAGTTCTGTGATTATGTCTTTGGATGATGAAATGGGAAATCTCATGACCTTGGAGTTGATGGCACCGGATCAGCGGCAGGCAGTCCGCCTCAGCCGCTTGTTTGAAAAGAAAGCAGAACTTATCTATAATTTGACCATGTCAGAACTCTTGGACGGAGAGGATGAATTGGACGGTTAACCCTTGTCGGATCCCACGAAATGTGGTATAATATAAGTACACCGGAATACCGGTGATACGAAAGGAGCTGTCGCATATGAAGTTTCAGTTTAGTGAGAAGAAAGTCAAACTGCCCGCGAATGTCCACGCCTACGCTGAAAAGAAAGTCATGAAGCTGGCGCGGTACTTCGAGGAGGATGCACAGGCACTTGTCGTATTTTCTGTGGAGAAAAACCGGAACAATGTGGAACTGACCGTCCGAGGGGCAGGTACATGGTTCCGTGCCCACGAGAGTACTTCCGATATGTTCGCTTCCATCGATGCCGCTGTAGGTACCATTGAAGGTCAGATCCGTAAGAATAAGACCCGCCTTGCCCGCCGGCTGCGTCAGGATGCTTTCGTCCGCAGTGTAGAGGAAACTTCCTTTGTAGAGGAAGGGCCGGAGGAGGAACTGCAGATCGTCCGGGAAAAGAAATTCCCCTTTGCCGATATGACCAGAGAGGAAGCTGTTCTGCAGATGAATCTGCTGGAGCATAATTTCTTCGCATTCCGGGATGCGGATAACGGCGGTGCATTTGCTGTGGTCTACCGCAGAAACGATGGCGGCTACGGTCTTATCGAGGACACGGAGGCATAAACCTGAATAATGCATTAAGGGGTCCTGAGGGACCCCTTAAATTTTTTGTATTTTTTTGAAAAAAGGGCTTGACAATTGTAGG
>JAGAMQ010000098.1 GCA_017624645.1 Oscillospiraceae bacterium | reverse complement strand
CTGCTGGAAGGATTTTGGTGTCCTCTGCACAAAAGCACGGACGCACCCTTGTGGCGGTGACGATCAATGCACCAAATGACTGGCAGGATCATACCCGGCTGTTGGATCATGGTTTTACGTGTTATAAGCCGATAAAAGTTGTGAGTAAGGGCGAAAAAGTCGGCAGCGTTGCTGTCCTGGGTGGACAGGAAGAAAATGCAGACCTCATTGCCGATGCGGACTTTGTTTATTCCCTTGCACCGGAAGAAAAGGTTCAGATCCGTATGCAGGAGCCGGGATTTGTCTATGCACCGGTTGTGCAGGGACAGGACGCTGACTTTGCCTATGTCTGTATCGGGGAAAAAGTGGTTGGAAAGATCCCGCTGCGTTACGGGAAAACCGTAGAGCAGGAGAAGCCGGAGGCCAAAAAGCATTTTTGGACAAGATGGTTTGGAGGAAATGAATGAGCGAGCGGATACAAAAGATTATCGCCGCAAGGGGTGTCACATCCCGCAGGAAGGCGGAGGAGCTGATCCTTGCAGGCAGAGTTACCTGCAACGGAAAGGTGTGCGTTCTGGGAGATGTTGCAGACCCTGCAACGGACAAAATAATGCTGGACGGGAAACTTCTCCCGTCCCGGCAACCCAATACATATATCATGCTGAACAAGCCGAGAGGATATGTCACAACTCTGTCTGACGAGAAGGGCAGAAAAAATGCTGCGCAGCTTGTGGAGGCCTGCGGTGTCCGGGTTTACCCCGTGGGAAGACTGGATATGGATTCCGAAGGATTGCTGCTGTTTACAAACGACGGAGATCTTGCGCAAAAAATGATGCACCCCAGCCATGAGGTGAAGAAGACCTATGTCGCCAAGGTCACCGGCTTTACCAAGGATGGGTTGCGGCGATTAGGCGAGCCTATGCATCTGGACGGATATCCTTTGCGGATTCCCCAGGTAGAGATCTTAGGGAAGGAGCCGGGAAGTTCCGGTCTTACCTGCCTGCAAATTACCATCCATGAGGGACGAAACAGACAGGTCAGAAGAATGTGTGCCATCGCAGGGATGCAGGTAAAGCGATTGACCCGCGTGGCAGAGGGAAGTCTGACCCTTTCTGACCTTGCACCGGGGCAGTGGCGTTACCTTACAGATGAGGAAGTTCGGGCGATCAAAGAATAAATTTGCAATTCTGGGAGTTTTTGCTTGCAAAAACCGTCGATGTTTGTTACTATTATAGTCAACATATCCGCCCGGGAGGTAGCTATGAACGACGATATTTTGTCTGTGCTTCAAAGAAAAGCACCTACATTTTCCAAAGGTCAGCGCAAGCTGGCAAATTACATCACGGAGTATTATGACAAGGCAGCCTTTATGACAGCAAGCCGTTTGGGTAAGACCGTTGGTGTTTCCGAATCCACAGTGGTGCGTTTTGCTGTGGAATTGGGGTATGACGGCTATCCCAGTATGCAGAAGGCAATGCAGGATATGGTCCTCAATCGCCTTACATCCGTCCAGAGAATAGAGGTTGCCAATGACCGTATCGGAGACCAGGATGTGGTGGCTATGGTGTTGCAGTCCGATGCTGATAAGCTGCGTCAAACCGCAGAAATGGTAAACAGGGATGAGTTCCGCTCCGCAGTACAGGCAATTCGCGATGCAAAGCGGATCTATATTTTAGGTGCCCGGTCTGTAGCGCCTCTTGCAAGCTTCCTTGGCTATTATCTGAATTTCATGTTTGATAATGTGCGTATCATCACGGCATCCGGTGCCAGTGAGGTTTTTGAACGGCTGGTGGGACTGACCTCTGAAGATGTGGTGATTGCCTTCAGTTTCCCCCGTTATTCCGCGGCTACCGTCAAGGGTGCCCAATACAGCCGTGCCACCGGTGCCACCGTTATCGGTGTTACAGACAGCCGTTTGTCACCCTTGGGACAGCACTGCGATAAAGTGATCGTTGCCAAGAGCGATATGGTCTCCCTTGTGGACTCAATTGTTGCACCCTTGAGCGTGGTCAACGCCTTGATCGTGGCATTGGCTTCCGGTCAGGAGCAGACGCTCAAGCACACCTTTGATGCCCTTGAGCAGGTTTGGGAAGAATACAATGTCTATGAAAAGCGAGTCGATAACCGATGAACTATGACGGTATAGTAGTAGGGGGCGGACCTGCCGGTATGCTCTGTGCAATTTTTGCTGCGAAACGGGGCGGTCGTGTGCTGCTGCTGGAAAAGAATGACAGGCTGGGAAAAAAGCTCCTGATAACCGGTAAAGGCAGATGCAACGTTACCAATGACTGTACGTCTGCACAGGTGCTGCAGAATGTTCCCCGGAACAACCGGTTTCTTTACAGCGCCATGGAAGGGTTTCCCCCGGAAAAAATCATGCATCTGCTGCAGGAGAACGGTTGCGCGCTGAAGGTGGAAAGGGGAAATCGTGTGTTTCCCGTTTCTGACAGATCTGCCTCTGTTCTGGAATGCCTGCGGCATTTGCTGAAAAAGCACGGTGTAACGGTCCGTCAGGCAACGGTGAGAGATGTTGAAGCTTGTGAGGGTTCCGTTGTGGGTGTCAGAACGGACAAAGAAACCCTTACATGTCAGTGGGTGGTCCTTGCTACCGGCGGCGTCTCCTATCCTGCCACCGGGTCTACCGGTGATGGCCTTGCCATGGCAGAAAGGTTAGGTCATACCATTGTTCCTCCGGAGGGCTCTCTCGTGCCTTTGGAAGAGGATGGGACCACCTGTGCCGTAATGCAGGGTTTGAGTCTGCGTAATGTAGGGGTAAAGCTGCTGAACGTTAAGAATAAATTGCTTTACGATGACTTCGGCGAATTGCTTTTTACCCATTTCGGTGTATCCGGACCTACAGTCTTAAGTGCCAGCGCACATCTGAAAGGAGACGGCTGCCGGCTGCTTATTGATCTGAAGCCCGCACTGGAACCGAAGAAATTGAATGAAAGACTTTTGCGGGATTTGGATCAGTACAAAAACAGAACAATGGAAAACGCCTTGACGGATTTGCTGCCCCGGTCTATGATCCCTGTGATCCTGCAGTTGGCGCAGATCGATCCTTCTCTGCAGGCAAATTCCCTGAAAAAGGAGCAGCGCAGAAGGCTTTTGGATCTGTTGAAGGCATTTCCGGTGGAAATCAAAGGTAAACGACCGGTAGAAGAGGCCATTATTACCTCCGGCGGTGTTAAGGTCTCACAGGTGGATCCCAAGACGATGGAATCTAAGCTGATAAACGGGTTATACTTTGCAGGGGAGATTCTGGACTGTGATGCTTATACCGGAGGCTTTAATCTGCAGATTGCCTGGGCCACTGCCTACGCAGCGGCAATGGCGGTAAAAACCGGCATTGACAAACAGGCAGACATATCTTAAAATAAACGAGTGGTTAAAGACAGATTCCACTTTATTGGAGGAAAAAAGAATGTACGAGAAACTTGTATCTTATGCGGCAAAGCAGCTGGAGCTGAATGTAGACGAGATTACTCCCGACAGCACCTTTGAAAGCCTTGGCGTTGACTCTCTGGACATCGTTGAGATGATCATGGATCTTGAGGCAGAGCTGGGCGTTGAACTGGAGATGGAGGATCAGAAGATTGCTACCTTTGGTGAGCTGGCGCAGTTCATCGAATCCAAGCTGGAGTAACACGATAATATTCCTTGTTACAGCAAGACCGGCTCGTAACAAGGTCGCACTAGTCGGGGAGTTAGCGGTGCCCTGTACCCGCAATCCGCTATAGCGGGGATGAATTCCCACACCCGGACTTGTAGGAGTGCCGTCCGGACCGTGTAAGCGGTGTTGAAGGAACGGTCCCGCGCAACGGGATCCCGTGAACCATGTCAGGTGGGGAACCAAGCAGCATTAAGCGGATCTTCCCGTGTGCCGTGGGATTGCCGTTCCAGAGCTGGCTGCATGGATACCGGGCATTCCTCCTGTTCAAATGTGGGTGTGCGATCTTGTTATGGGCCGGTCTTTCTATGGAGGTTTGTATGTATCAGGCATTGTACCGAAAATATAGGCCCCAGACATTTGACGATGTGGTGGGGCAGCTTGCTGTTACCCAAACCCTGAAGACACAGCTGGTCAGCAATAAGCTAAGTCATGCCTATTTGTTTACCGGTTCCCGGGGTACGGGTAAGACCACTAGTGCCAAGATCCTTGCCAAAGCGGTGAACTGTGAGAATCCTGTAGACGGCAATCCCTGTAACTGCTGCGAGGCTTGCAGGTCTATCGATTCCGGATCCTGCATGGATGTTCTGGAGATCGATGCGGCATCCAACAACGGTGTTGACAATGTGCGCGACCTTCGGGATGATGCGGTTTACTCTCCCTCACAGGTGAAAAAGCGTGTATACATCATCGATGAAGTCCACATGCTGTCCATTTCTGCGTTTAACGCACTTTTGAAGATCATTGAAGAGCCGCCGGAACATCTTTTGTTTATCCTTGCCACTACGGAATTGCATAAAGTGCCTGCAACCATCCTTTCCCGGTGTCAGCGGTTTTCCTTCCGCAGGATCAGTCAGGAGGACATCGCGTCGCGTTTGCAGTATGTTGCCTATCAGGAGCGTATCGATCTGGAGGAATCCGCAGCCCGGGTCCTAGCCCGACTGGCGGATGGTGGTCTGCGTGATGGTTTGACCCTTTTGGATCAGTGCGCATCAGCGATCTCCGGTGAACTTACAGCGGAGAAGGTTTACGCTTGCCTTGGCATTGCCGGTACACAGAAGTGTGCGGAATTGATGCATTGCATAGCCCAGCAGGATACTTCCTCGGCATTGAAGCTATTGAACCAACTTTATGCCGATGGCAAAGACATGGGGGCACTGCTGGATGAGATGGCTTGCTTGGCAAGAGACCTCATGGTTTTGAAGACGTCCCCCAAGGCTGGCATTACTATGCTTTCCGGTGTTGCAACGGATGAGGATGCTTTGCAGCTGTGTCAGAAACTTTCCAGCGGCGAGCTGAACCGGATCATGCTCACCATTCAACGGACGGTAAGTGCCATGGGTCGCAGTGCCAGCAGGCGAATGGATGCCGAGTTGTGCCTGATTACCCTCTGCCAGCCGGAGCTGGAACTGGATAATGAAGCACTGCTGGCCCGGTTGACACGTGTGGAAGATCAATTAAAATCCGGCAGCTTTGTGATGCAGGCACCTTCCTGTGATCAGCTTCCGGCGGAAAACGCCGGGGATGCGGTACAAGATCAGCATGATGCCCCAGTGCCGGAAAATCCGGTGGTGCAGGCCGATGAGCTGCCTTTGGTGGATACCATAGAAAATGAAGCGCCCGTTGGCTTTTGGGCGGATGTGGCAGCCGCTGTTCGCGGGGAGGTAAATACTCCCGATGCCGGATTCCTCTCGGCTTCTGAGGATTCTCCTGTACGGGGAATTTTGCAGGGGGACCGGCTGCTTTTGGTATGTACCAATCCCTTTACCCTGGAGATCATAAACAGACCGGAGATTCTGCGGGTTGTTGCACTGAAGGCATCGGCAAAGCTCGGCCGTCAGGTCCGTGTTGTATTAACGGACCGAAGCGGCAGAAATGTTCAGAATCCAAACCTGGAAGATCTTTTGGAATTTGGCAGAGCCCATTCCGACAGGATCGACATTACCGATAATGATGAATAAGGAGAATTACTATGGCAAAAGGTGGATTCCGGGGTATGCCCGGTGGAATGAATCAGGCTGCGATGATTAAGCAGGCACAGAAAATGCAGCAGGAAATGCTCCGCATGCAGGAAGAAATGGAGACAAAGACCTACAGTGCTTCCAGCGGCGGCGGTATGGTGACAGCAACCGTCAACGGCAAGCATGAGCTGCAGAGCCTTTCCATCAATCCTGAGGCGGTAGACCCCGACGATGTGGATATGCTGCAGGATATGATCATTGCTGCCGTAAATGAGGCAATGAGAACTGCGGATGCAGAATCTGCCAGCCAGATGTCCCGGCTGACCGGCGGTCTCAACCTGGGTGGACTGTTTTAAGGAGGCACTATGCAGTATTTTCCCGCAGCGCTGCAAGAGCTTGCCGATCAGTTTGCACGGCTCCCCGGTATTGGGGGAAAAACGGCACAAAGGCTGGCGTTCCATGTTTTGGAGCTGCCGGATTCTGATGCACAGGCATTTGCCGATGCGATCCTTGCAGCAAAACAGACTGTCCATACCTGTCCTGTTTGCCAAAATCTGACGGACCACGATGTTTGCCCCATTTGTGCAGATGTGTCCCGGGATCAGGGGATCATCTGTGTAGTAGCAGACCCCAAGGATGTCATTGCCATGGAACGTGCAAGGGAGTTTTACGGAGTATATCATGTCCTGCATGGGGTGATTTCTCCCTTGAATCATGTAACACAGGATGATATCCGTATTAAGGAGCTTTTACAAAGGGTAGCTTCCGGTCAGGTTCGTGAGGTTATCATGGCGACCAATCCGGATACAGAGGGAGAGGCAACGGCAATGTATATTTCCCGTCTGCTTCGCCCCATGGAGATCAAGGTGACCCGGCTTGCCTACGGTATGCAGGTAGGCAGCCAGTTGGAATATGCAGATGAGGTAACCCTTTCCCGTGCGTTGGAAGGCAGACAGGTGATTAATTAAAGAAAAAGTGCGGCTCAACGAGCCGCACTTTTTATGTATCATTACAGATTTAAAGTAAGGTCGCCTTCCTTGATCCAGCCGATCTTGCGAAGGATGTGGCAGAACACAAAGCTTAGAATAGCCGGAAGGACAAAGCAGATCAATATAAGACCGATCCAGTCCATAGGGGTAATGGCTGCCTTTGTACCGGCGGCAATGTCGTTGATCCAACCGGTATACACACCAATCTGTCCCACAAGTCCGCAGGTTCCCATTCCGGAAGACACGGCAGAACCGTTCATTTCAAGACGGAAAAGACAAGTTGCCAAAGGTCCGGTAATTGCCGAGGCAAGGGTAGGGGGGATCCAGATGCGGGGGTTCTTTACGATGTTGGGCATTTGCAGCATACTGGTACCGATACCCTGTGCCACCAAGCCACCCCAGCGGTTCTCCCGGAAGCTCATCACGGCAAAGCCTACCATTTGGGCACAGCAGCCTGCAACTGCAGCACCGCCGGCAAGCCCGGTGAGACCCAATGCCGCACAGATCGCGGCGGAACTGATGGGCAGCGTCAGAGCAATGCCGATGATAACGGAAACAAGAATACCCATAATGAAGGGCTGCTGCAAAGTGGCCCATTTTACAGCATTTCCTACGGCGCTGGCGGCAGCACCGATGGGGGCGGCAACCACTGCGGCAACGCCAATTCCTACCAGGGTTGTAACGATGGGAGTTACAAGAATGTCAATCTTTGTCTCCTTGGAGACAAGTTTTCCACATTCGCAGGCAAGGATAGCCACGAAGTAGACAGCAAGAGGTCCGCCGGCACCGCCCATTGCGTTGGCAGCAAAGCCTACTGGAATCAAGGAGAAGAGTACCAAAGCCGGTGCCTGTAAAGCATAGCCGATGGCAATAGCGATACCGGGGCCAACCATTGCAGATGCCAAACCGCCGATGGTGTAGTTGACCACGGCTTCGCCGGATGCACTTTTTAAGGAAACGATGACAGCGTTGAGAAACGGAATATGGAACTGCTGACCGATGGTGTTGAGGATCGTACCTACCAGAAGCGTGCAGAACAATCCCTGTGCCATGGCACCAAGGGCATCAATGCCGTACCGTTTACCGGAGAAAATAATGTTTTTTTTCTTTAGAAAGTTGATCATTTTGCTCATTGAAACACACATCCTTTAAAGCTTTGCGTATACTTTGTCAAGAAAGCGCTGGGTAGATATGATGGCCCGTTTGTGGGTTCCTTCTCCGATTTTGCCTGCTTCATCAAAAGCCGCAATGTGGAAGGTGACGGTGTTTCCGTCAACAGCAGTTACTTCTGCTGTGGCGTATACATCCATGCCCACGGGTGTGGCGCTTACATGACTGATAGAAAGTTCGATACCCACACTGGTTTTTTCTTCCGGTAGTGCCGGCGCAATGGCCTCACAGGCAGCACCTTCCATTAATGCTACCATGCAAGGGGTAGCATAAACCAGCAGACTTCCGGAACCAACTTCTGCTGCGGTATCCTCCCGTTCTACATTGGTTTGGACCTGGCCAGTCATTCCTACATTGATTTCCATATGTTCCCTCCTGTTCATGACAAAAATATATATCTTTCAAGGTGTGTTGTCAATAAAAAGTATTGCCATTTGTTGAAAAAAATTTTATAATAGAGATAATACTTAGATAAAGGGGTGTTCCTCATGTCTTGCGATAAAAAGATCAATTTGACAATGCTGTGCGATTTCTACGAACTGACTATGAGTAACGGATATTTTGAGCAGGGGTATGGAGACCGCATCTGCTATTTTGATGTGTTCTTCCGCCAGTGTCCTGACGGTGGTGGATTTGCCATAGCTGCAGGACTTGAGCAGGTTGTGGATTACATCAAGAATCTGCATTTTGATGCAGAGGATATCGCTTACCTGCGGGGGCGGAATCTGTTTTCTGACAGATTCCTGCGTTATTTGGAGAACTTCCGCTTTACCGGCGATATTTGGGCAGTCCCTGAGGGGACACCCATCTTCCCCAAGGAACCAATTATGACGGTTCGCGCCCCAGCTATTGAAGCACAGCTTATCGAAACATTTATTTTGCTGTCCATTAACCATCAGAGCCTTATTGCCACAAAGGCAAACAGAGTGGTCCGTGCGGCGGCAGGACGCACGGTGCTGGAGTTTGGTTCTCGCCGCGCTCAGGGTGCGGATGCGGCAATCCTGGGCGCCAGAGCGGCATATATTGGCGGTTGTAACGGAACGGCCTGTACCATCTCTGATCAGATGTTTGGTGTCTACGCCGGCGGCACTATGGCTCATGCATGGGTGCAGATGTTCGATACAGAGCTGGATGCGTTCAAAACCTACTGTCAGATGTATCCCAATAACGCAACCTTACTGGTGGATACCTACAATACCCTCAAGTCGGGAGTTCCCAATGCCATCAAGGCGTTTAATGAGGTGCTGAAACCTCTGGGGATCACAAAGTGCGGTATTCGACTGGATTCCGGTGATATTGCTTATCTGTCCCGGAAGGCGCGGAAAATGCTGGATGATGCCGGATGGACGGAATGTCAGATATCTGCATCCAACTCTTTGGATGAGTATATTATTCAGGATCTCCTCCGTCAAGGTGCCGAGATCGATATGTTCGGCGTGGGTGAGCGGCTGATCACCGCCAAGAGTGAACCGGTATTCGGCGGCGTGTACAAGCTCACCGCGGTGGAAGCAGAGGACGGCACGATCATTCCCAAGATCAAGATTTCTGAAAACACCGGAAAGATTACCAATCCTCATTTTAAGAAACTTTATCGCTTCTACGGTAATGACACAGGTAAGGCAATCGCTGACTATCTTTGTGTTTACGATGAGACCGTGGATGACAGCGGCGAGATGGAAATTTTTGATCCGGAGGCAACCTGGAAGACAAAGACCGTGTACGATTTCTCCGCAAAGGAACTGATGGTGCCCATCTTCCGTAACGGTGAATTGGTCTATCAGTGCCCGGACCTGGCGCAAGTACGGGCCTATTGTAAGGAGCAGGTGGATACATTGTGGGATGAGGTGAAGCGTTTTGACAATCCTCACACCTACTATGTGGATCTGTCCCAAAAGCTGTGGGATATCAAATATTCCCTCTTGAAGGAAAAGGGCGGCAAATAAGTGGGAAAGTCTTGGGTTGTATACATTCTCGAATGTAAGGATCGGACACTTTATACCGGAATTACCGATGATTTTGAGAAGCGCCTGAAAGCCCATGAATCCAGTACCGGTGCCAAGTATACCAGAGGCAGGGGACCCTTTGTGCTGCGCTATTTAGAGCACTTTTTCCACCGAAGCGATGCATCACGCAGAGAATATGCCATCAAACAATTATCGCGAAAGGAAAAGCTTCTGCTGTGTGAGCAATGGAATCAGGAATGAAAAATCCCCCGGAACTTCCGGGGGATTTCTTTACATATCAAAGACACCCATGATGATGATACCCACAACCGTGGTTGCGATACATACATAGTGTTTCCAACTGAGCTTTTCTTTCAGGAACAGTCTGCTCCAAAGGACAGATGCGGCACAGTATGCGGAGATGATGGGTGCGGACATGGCCACATGATCCGCATCGGACAAGGCGAAAATGTAGGTGAACTGGCCAGCTGTCTCGAAAATTGCGCCCACATATTTGGGGGCTTCCATTTTGGGGACCAGCTTTTGTTTTTTAATAAGTACAGTATAGATAAAGCAGAAGATACCGGCAATCAAAAAGGTGAGTTCGTAGGCGACATTGGCGGAATTGGCGGAAGCTTCTTCCATGGTGTCGATCAGAGCTTGGACAGTCTGTTCCTGGCCCGGGGCAACCAATCCTTCAAGGGCCTCCGGGATGCCGTTTTGGAAGATTGCAGCAAATTCTGTGCCGCCGTACTGCTGCAGGAAATCTAAATGCAGGGTTTCCAACACAAGGGAATCTGCAAATGTACCGGCGGCATCCAGAAGGCAGTAGGCGATGGGCAATGCAAGGGCAAGCCAGGATTTGGCGTACTTAAAGTTGGAGGCTTCCTGGCGGGCGGCACGCAGTGCTTCGTCTTCATGGGCCTCTACAAAGCCAAGACCCACCACGCCGATACAGACCAGTCCCACGGCGACAAACTGCATAGGTACCATGTCCGTGGCACCGCCGATAATGATGGTTGCGATGGCTACCAGAGCACCGGAGGAATTGCAGATGGGGGAGGAGATGGACAGTTCAATGTAACGAAGTCCGATATAGCCCATTGCCATAGACAGGATGTACAGCAACGAAACGGGCAGATAGGTCACAATGATTTGCCAGTTAATGACAACACCGTTGAAGAATACCTCATAGGCGGCGTGCAGGCCCATTACGACACCCACCGCCATAACCATCTTCAGATGGCTGTATTTGTCTCTGGCGTCCCGACAGCCGATTTTAGAGAAGAAATCGGATCCGGACCAGCAAAGTAATGTGATAACGGAAAAAATAAACCATTGCATAATATATCTGCTCCTTTTATTTTAATGTAATTAATCCAGCATCGATCATTTTTTGAAGGCTCATAAGGATGCCAAGCTTCGCATGTGGCCATGT
>JAGAMQ010000097.1 GCA_017624645.1 Oscillospiraceae bacterium | reverse complement strand
CTAAACTTGGAGTTTTTGTTCTGCCATGTAGAATATCAACAAGCTGAACTCGGTTCATTCCTACTTGTTTAGCAAATTCACTCACTGTTGTACGAGCTTTAATAACATATTCTAAGCATTTGAAAAACTCAATATAATCTCCATCTTCAATGTATTCAAGAATAGTTTGTTTCAACCATTCTTGTTGAAATTCTGGGTCTTGTAATTCTTCCATCAAATAATCATTAAATTTTATTATAAAACAATGCGACTAGGCTGTAGAGCTGGATGTCATCAGCGACCGGATCGTAGTTTCTTTTTTAAAGGCTATCAATTTCCTGTCTGCGCAAGGTGTACCGGGGTGTTGATTGGATACTTAGTAGCAATCCCCTCCTATATCGCATGGGGTGTAAATCTACGGATATGCATTATTTTTGCAGCAATTATGTTTCTGGATTGGGTGTTGCAATACGGAAAACTACTCGAATCAACAAACATCCGTCGGCTCGCCACTGGCGTATGTGGCGGTTACAGCATTATGTCTGTACAGATGTTTCTATTGCACCATATAGTCAAATTTGTTTTTTGGATACTCATATAAAATACAAATGAAAAGAGGGAGTCTTATGAAAAGAACACTTTCGTTCGTTACCCTAATCATCGTAATCCTATCACTTTGTTCCTGCGATACAGCATCAACAAAACTTCCTAAGCAAATTGAGCTTGTTGAATACATTGGGGAAGAACTGTCTACTGTAGAGACAGAACTCTCCGCAGAACTCAAAGATATGACTCAATACTTTGACAGTACATATCGCTTTGAGGCAGAAACAACTTTGGCTGATTTTTCGATAGATAGCAGCGGCAAAATCGTTCAGATACATTTGTGGGACAGCGGAGAGCTTGGGTATACAATCTGCGGATTGACAACCGAAATGGATGATGCATCCGCTGAAAATAAGCTATCCGAAAGCGGTGCTGTGTTTGTTCGTGGAAAAGTGTGGCAATGCGCAAACAAAACAGATTGCATTACTCGTGAAGATTCCGGCTGGATATACATGGCCAATTCGGAGGACTTGGAGGAGCAGCTTTTACTTGCCAAAATGGAAAATGCGCTTACCTTCCAACACGAAGATTCGGAGGGAATCTATTACATAGGCAACAACCAGTTTGTGGAATATTATTATTCGTCGTTCCCCCGATTTAAGTACGAGTACGAAAAAATGACGGAGTACCAGCTGAGTATATGGAATGAGGCTAACGCAGGTCGGTATCTAATGGTTGCTGGAACTGTAAACGAGGTTACAGACCGTGGGACTGTTATGGTCGAGTGCAAGGATCAATCTTTCGATAAAGAAGTGGGGAATAAATTTCCAACAGTAGGCTTTGCTGAATTAACATTGGTTCCGGAACAGGAGTCTTTGCTGATATCGCTTGCAGAAAACACTACCATTGTTGCATTGGGTAGAATAGTGCCAGATAGTTATGACAGTTTTTATGACATTTACTTTGATTTAAGCGACACCATTGTGCTGACTGTTGATTCCTCAGCAGTAACGGTTCCGGTATTAGAAAGACCAATTCTTGGCATCACCTGCTTCGACAGTCAGGGTAATCTTGTTGTCTACGAAAATCCTCCAACGGAAGCTGAACTTGCAAATCAAGAAGCTATTTCTGCTTTGTCTAAAGTCCTTATATCGTCGGAGCTGTTTTGTTTTGTCGAGGATGGGCAGCCTACTTATGCTGAGCATATCAACTCCGTTAGAAAAATCTGCGACACAGAATTTCCTGGGCCGTTAGCCCCTGTCCGTTTTACTGTGGTAGACTTAGATCAAGACGGAGTAACAGAAGTAATTGTAGAATTGACAAACAATGTGGATGGCTGGAATCTCGTGCTTCACTACTACAATGGAACCGTATATGGTTATGGATTCGGTTACAGGGCTATGCAAAGCATCTATGCTAATGGAGTTGTTTTTGGATCGTCCGGAGCTTTTTGGAGTGATGCCTACACACTTCAATTTAGTGGGTATACGCTAACGGAGACTCCGGTAGATTCAGGAACTGCTGGAGAGCCGGTACAGTGGTATGAATTTACACAAGCAAATATTAGTACGGCATTAGCAAGCAACGATAATTAACTGTAAACAAACTAACATCATGGTAATTCATTATAAGGAGTGATTTACCATGCATGAATATGAAATTTATGAAGCTGTAACCAGTATGCGTAACCGCACTGTTCGTATGGATCGTGAGGGCGACTACTGGACGGAAGAAGAAAAGGAGCAGCTTGTAAAACTGTTCCGTCAAGGCGAGGGTATTACCGCCATTGCGATCAAGCTGCAGAGAACCGAACCGGCAATTATGCAGCAGATTGAGAAAATGGATCTGTACCGCCGTAAGGAAGCACCTCTGCGCAGAAAGTCCGAACCCAAGCCTCCCGCTTGCTTATGTGACAACTGTAAGCTTGATCACACATCCTGTCCCCACCGTGGAGCTTGTCAGCAGTCTGTGGAGGATGAATAATGTTTGAGGATTATCCTGATATTCTCACAGTAGAAGAGGCTTGTGAAGCTCTCAGAGTGGGCTATAACGCCATGTACGAGCTCCTAAACAGCGGTAAACTAAAGGCATATAAAAACGGTCGTACTTGGCGCATCCCCCGTACCGCACTCACACAATACATCTTAGAAAACGCAAAAATCAAGCAGATATGACACGAGCTCCCCGGTGCAATAAAAGCACCGGGGAGCATTGCTACTAAAATAAAAGTGTCGTATTTTTGTCGTACTTTTCTTTTTTATACGTTATAGAGACAAAAAGAAATCCCTAAAGTCGTTGAGACTCTAGGGATTTTCGTTGGTGGACGATATAGGACTCGAACCTATGACCTTCCGCACGTCAAGCGGATGCTCTAGCCAGCTGAGCTAATCGTCCAAACGCAAGATGCATTATATAGCAGGCCTGCGTATTTGTCAAGACTTTTTTCGGCTTTTTTCAAATTTTATCTGCGGATGGTTTCTGCGCTGCTTTTATGCAGCTTCACACCCTCTGTGGCGTGGACTTTCCCATCTTCCATAACGATGACCATTTCAAAATCATCGCTTTCCTGCCAGTGCTTCACCGCGGCTTCATAGCCCATGACGAACAGACCGTAGGACAGGCAGTCGGCAGTCATGCCATCGGCACAGATCACCGTAACAGAAGCAATGCCGTTATCCACAGGATAGCCGGTTACAGGATCCAGAACATCGTGGTAGGTCTGGCCGTTCTGATCAAAACACCGCTGGTTTACCCCAGTGGTGGCTACGGCTGTGGTCCCGCCTACCTCAAGAGTGCATGCTGTGGCATTGGTATTCTCCGGATCCGGCACATCGATGCGCCACACCTTGTCTTCGGACTCTGTGCTGTAGGTCTGAATGACACTACCCATATTCAGCAATGCACTCTCTACCTTCAGCTCCTGCAGGCACTTCACTGCCTGTGTGCCGGCATAGCCCTTGATGGCAGAGTCCAGTTCCCAATTGGAAAGCTGCGCCGCATCCGCTGCCGCTTCCCTGGTAGGCGCACTTTGGGCGCCATCGGTAAAGCCCCAAAGGGTTATAAGATCATGCAGTTGGGGGTCATAGGCACCGTTGGTACGCGTGGACACAGCCAGCGCCTTTTGGGCCACCTCCTGCTGCCGGGGCGTAAACGCATAGGCAGCTCCGCTTTGGGGCACCTCGATAACCTCGCCGTCAACAGTGACTTCCTCATGCAGTATATCCTCAGATACCAGTCCGTACAGCTCCATATAGGCAATGACAGATTCCTCCGAGCTCCATGACCACTCCTTTTCCAGTTCCGTTAACAAGTCCTGCACCTGCTGGGATGCTGTTTGGCTGTCCTTACCCCAAAACTGGAGCTGCATTTGTGTACCCATGCAGGTCACCGTCTGGTCTGTATCTGCCTTTTTTCCGCAGCCGGACAGCAGCAAAACCGCCGCCATGACCATAATCCATACTTTTTTCATAGGGATCCCCTCCTTTTCCCCGTCAGTATAGCAAATTTTTCTCCTATAGGCAAGAAAAACTTTGAAATATGCCTTGACTTTTTAGATGGAGGATGCTAAAATAGTCCAGCCGCATTGAAGAGGTTTCAGTTGGTGCGCCCAAAAACGCCCACACCTTTAGAGCGAGACTACACATTATAAAGTAGGTGAAAAAGAATGAAAGCAGTTATCGTGACCGGTGGTAAGCAATACACCGTCTCCGAGGGCGATGTCCTGTACATCGAGAAGCTGGAGGCTGAGGCTGAAGCTACCGTGAAGTTCGAGCAGGTCCTGGCTGTCCTGGACGGTGAGAACTCCAAGATCGGTGCTCCCGTTGTGGAGGGTGCCGCCGTTGAGGCAAAGGTTCTGAAGAACGGCAAGGCTAAGAAGATCACCGTCTTCCGCTACAAGGCCAAGAAGAACGAGAAGAAGAAGATGGGTCACCGTCAGCCTTACACCAAGGTGGAGATCACCAAGATCGCTCTGTAATTATGACTAGATGCGAATTTTTTATGGACGCAGACCGGATCACCGGTTTCTGTGTGTCCGGACACAGCGGCTATGCTGAAAACGGCCAAGACATTGTCTGCGCCGCCATTTCCACCGCTGTAACCATGGCCGAAGCCATCATCAACGATGTTTGTGGTGCAAAGGCCAAGGTTCGGGTCAAGGAAGAGGATGCGCGCATCACCCTGACCCTCCCTGTTTCCTGTGATGAAGAGGAAACGGTTCAGGCAGTCCTGTCAGGACTGATGCTGACCCTCATCAATCTGCGGGAAGATTACGAAGATTATATCGAAGTTTTGGAGGTGTAACACCATGCTGAAGATTGGTATTCAGTTTTTCGCTCACCATAAGGGCGGCGGTTCTACCAAGAACGGTCGTGATTCCGAGGCCAAGCGCCTGGGCGTGAAGCGTGCTGACGGTCAGTTCGTTCTGGCCGGCAACATTCTGGTCCGCCAGAGAGGCACCCACATCCATCCCGGTGTCAATGTCGGTATCGGCAGTGACGACACTCTGTTCGCTCTCATTGACGGCACCGTCAAGTTCGAGCGCAAGGGCAAGGATCGTCGGCAGTGCTCCGTTTACGCCGTAGAGCAGTAATCACGGATCACAGTATTACTTGCAAAGGGCTGCTGCATACTACTTGCAGCAGCCCTTTTTCCTGCTTTTTTAAGGAGGTATTTCTATGTTTGTGGATAAGGTGCGGATCACCGTGTGCGGTGGTCGGGGCGGCGACGGCGCCGTTGCCTTCCATCGGGAAAAATATGTAGCTGCCGGCGGACCCGACGGCGGTGACGGCGGCCACGGCGGCAGTGTTATTTTACGGGTCAACGACAATCTTACTACCTTGCTGGATTTCCGTTACAAACGCAAGTATGCCGCCCAAGCCGGTCAGAACGGTCAGGGACGGAATATGAGCGGTAAGCGGGGCGAGCCGTTGGTTATCAGCGTTCCAAGGGGTACTGTGGTTCGGGATGCCGAAACCAACCAGATCATCGTGGATATGTCCACCGGCGAGGATTTCATCATCGCCAAAGGCGGTCGCGGAGGCTGGGGCAACTCCCATTACGCCACCGCTACCCGGCAGGTCCCCCGTTTTGCCAAGGCGGGGCTGCCCGGTCAGGAGCGGGATGTGATCCTGGAGCTGAAGCTTTTGGCGGATGTGGGACTTGTCGGCTTCCCCAATGTGGGCAAATCCACCCTTTTGTCCGTCACCTCCAACGCCCGTCCCAAGATCGCCAACTATCACTTCACCACCCTGTTCCCCAATTTGGGTGTGATCTATGTAGACGAAGGCGTATCCTTTGTCATGGCGGACATTCCCGGCATCATTGAAGGTGCTGCAGAGGGTGCCGGTCTGGGACACGATTTCCTGCGGCACATTGACCGCTGCCGTCTGCTGGTCCACATTGTGGATGTATCCGGCAGTGAGGGCAGAGATCCTGTGGAGGATTTTGATGCTATTTGTGAGGAGCTGCACAACTACAGCGTAGATCTGGGAGACCGTCCCATGATCGTGGCTGCCAACAAATGCGATCTTCTCATGCCCGAATCCGACAATCTGGAGCGGCTGCGCCGCCGTGTCGAGGAGGTTGGCTGTGAGCTGTATGAAATCTCCGCAGGCACCACCCAAGGCACAAAGAACCTCATGCGTGTGGTGGCGGAAAAGCTGCGTACCCTCCCTCCCGTGACCATTTACGAGCCGGAGTATGTGGAGCTGGTTGTGGAAGCCGGCGATCCCACAGAACTGGAGATCGAGCATTTGGGCAGCACATGGGTGGTCACCGGCACATGGCTGGAACGGCTCATCTGCAACATCAATTTCGACGACTACGAATCCCGGAACTATTTTGACCTGCAGCTGCGCAAGTGCGGACTGTTCAAGCGGCTGGAGGAAATGGGTATTCAGGACGGCGATGTGGTGGATATCTACGACATGGAATTTGAATATCAACGGTAACTTCCCTCCCCCGATGCTTGCATCGGGGGAGATTTTCGTATATACTATATGTATTATGTACAAACGGGGTGTTCTCATGGATTTTAAGGTATTGGCTGTGGGCGATGTGGTTGGTGGTCCGGGTATGGCACGGATCCGCAAAAGTCTGCGCCGGCTCAGGCAGCAGACCGGGGCGGATTTCGTCATCGTCAACGGTGAAAACGCCGCGGTGGTGGGTATGACCCCCCAACAGGCGGAGGACATTTTTGATGCCGGTGCCGACGTGATCACCATGGGCAACCACACCTTCGGCAAGCGGGAGTTGGTGGACTATCTGGAGGATAACTCCCGCATCCTGCGTCCTGCCAACTACGCCCCCCAAGCCCCAGGCAGAGGCTGGGGCATTTATGACAGCCCCCGGGGGGATGTGGCAATCATCGACCTGCAGGGCCGGG
>JAGAMQ010000096.1 GCA_017624645.1 Oscillospiraceae bacterium | reverse complement strand
CCTTCTCTCATGCTGTTCACCTCTTTCTCATCATGTAAAAGGGCATAATCGCCCCAGCAATCTTTAATCGCCCGGATATCATATCACATCCAAATAGCAATTGCAAGTGTTTTTTTGTATTTTTTCTGTTTTTCTCAAGGATGCTATCAAAATGCCCAGTTTCCGTTCCGGAAGATGGGAATTACCTTTCCGTCTCCAGTGGTGGCGTCGATATTCATGGTATCGCAGCCGATCATAAAATCCTCATGGATCATGGAATCGTTGATGCCCAGCTCACGGCACTGTTCAAGGGTCTTGTTGTGATGATCCTCAATGGTATCGGCGTAGCCCATACCCATTGCCAGATGGCAGGAAGCGTTCTCATCAAAGAGCGTATTGTAGAACAGGATGCCGCTTTCCGCAATAGGACTGCGCTGGGGAACCAGTGCGCACTCCCCCAAATATGCCGCACCCTCATCCATAGTCAGCATGGTCTTGAGCAATTCTGCACCCCTCTTGGCACCGGAATCCACTGCCTTGCCGTTTTCGAAGCGGATATAGAAATCCTCGATAAGCTGACCCTGATAAGACAGGGGCTTGGTGGAATAAACGATACCCTCCGCCTTGCCCCGCATGGGAGAAATGAAGCACTCCTCGGAGGGGATATTCGGGTTAAAGGCGATGCCCTGCTTGCTCACCTCTTCACCGCCGCAGAACCGTGCTTCCGGAATCATGCCCACTGTCAGATCTGTGCCGTTGTCTGCTGTATAATGCAGGCTCGCGATCTGCAGGCTGTTCAGATACGCGCAGCGGTCATGCAGGTCCTTGTTATGCTTTTCCCACGCCGCTATAGGGTCCTCATTCACACGGGAGGTGGAAAGGATCGCTTCCCACAGCTTTTCCACAGCAAGGCTGGTACGCATGCCGGGGAACACCTTCTTCGCCCACGCCTTTCCGGGGACAGCGGCAATGCACCATTGCTCGTAGCCTTCCCGGCGATCCTTATAAGGCTTCAGAATGGGGAAGGATTTCTGCCGTGCCTTCATCAGTTTGTCCATGTTCATGCCCTTCAGGCCGTCGGGATCCTCAGAGATGATATGGATGCGACAAGGCAAGGTCTGGCAGTAATGCTCCTGCCGTGCCTTTTCCCATTCGGTTACAGTGCCCAATGTCGTAACGCTGCGGTGGCGCACATGCAGCTTCTGCAGGGGCTGGTAGTTCCACTCCACGGTGACCTTCCGGGCCTTCGCCTTATAAGCCTCTTCCACCACCATTGCCACAAATTCCGGCTGGTCCAGTTCGGCAAAGATCAAAACATCCTGCCCTTTCTGGACATTCACGCCACACCGAACAATCAGTCGGGCATATTCTTTCAAAACGGTTTTCTTCATTGCTTTTCCACTCCTTATTTGGTTATTTATCAGTATAACAAATGTATTTTGCCCCGTCAATCATTGTTGCAATCTTTTCCGGAATGGTCTATAATGATACCAAGTTTTTGCAAGGAGATGCAGAAAATGCTGACCAAAGAACAATTCAGAGATATGCTGTCCCACGGGCCTATGCTTTTGGACGGTGCCACCGGCTCCAACCTTATGCTTGCCGGCATGCCCAGAGGGTGCTGTACAGAGGAGTGGATCCTAAAAAATCCTCAGCCCCTTACGGATCTGCAGCGCTTATATGCCGAAGCCGGCAGTCAGATCCTTTATGCCCCCACCTTTCAGGCCCAGCCCATTGCGTTGGAACGGGTAAATCTTGCAGACAAAACGGAAGAAATCAATGCCAAACTGGTGGCTCTGTCCCGGTCTGCCGCTCCCGATGCGCTCATTGCCGGTGATCTGACCACCCTTGCTGCCTTTACCGACAGTTGGGATCCGGATAACTTTCAGTTGCTTATGGACAATTACCGGCGGCAGATCCGGGGACTGATAGACGGCGGTGCCGATCTTTTGGCAGCAGAAACCCTGATGTACCCCCAGGAGGCGGAAGCGATCCTCACCGCAGCAGAGCTGGAGGGTGCAGGAGCGGTCATGTACAGCTTCACAATGCAAGGGAGCGGTATTCTCTTTAACGGCAACGATGCCGGTCCGGTGCTCAAGGAACTGGAACAAGCCGGCGCGGCAGCGGTGGGCTTCAACTGCGTTGCCGCGGATATGATGACACCGTATCTTGTAAGCAAGCTCCGCCGGGAGGTCAAAGGGCCCCTCCTGTGCAAGCCCAACGCCGGAAATCCGGTGATCGGAGACGACGGCATTGCCCGCTACAATATGGAAGCCGGCGAATTTGCCCGGATCGTTAGGGAATGTGCCGACATGGGTGCTGCCCTTTTGGGTGGTTGCTGCGGCACTACCCCGGAGCATATCCGTGCGGTAAAAAGTTGCCTTTAATATGGTAAAAACTGCCTTGTTAAAAACAAGGCAGTTTTTTACACCAAGGTATCCAAATATTCTTCCATAGCCAGGTTGCTTTCATGGATGGCTTTGGCAAGGCTTTCTCCCACATATCGGTAGTGCCACGGCTCATAGACAATCCCCGTTACATCCTCTTTATCGTCGGGATACCGGCGGATAAAACCGTACTGCCAACAATAGGTCTCCAGCCAGCGGTACACCCGTTGGAGCCGCCCAAATCCACAGCAAATCCCAAATGATGCTCACTGGTTCCGGGGACTGCTACCCGTTGGTTGGTGAGTTTCTTTGCTTCTTCGGGACTTTTTCCCTCTTCTATGTAGGATTCATACTGCTGATCCCAAAGCTCCTGCTGCTTTGACACATCCCGATAGGCAGAATTGATATGACATTCATAGCCCGCCTCCCGGCACTCTGCCAACATTTTCTCCAAAGCATCCCGGCAGGCCGTATCCACCTGATAGGATTCCAGTTCCGTCAGCCGGGGGGTAAAATCCTCTGGCACAGGATTCCATGGGTTGACCAGAGGTATATACTCCCCTGTTGGAAGGAAGTATCTGCGGCTGCCTGCCACCTCTGCAAAACCGGTCTGCATTTTTCCGGCTGCATCCATATAATATCGAGCAAGATCCGTCTGCAGCCAACCGGTAAGTGCCGAACCGTCAGATTCCAAATAGTAACGACCGTCATCGGTATCCATCCAACCGGTTTGGATCGTGCCGTTCTCGGATAAGTAGTAGCGCTTTCCTTCCCACTCTAACCAACCGGTATGTACCGTTCCATCCGAATCCAGATACCAACGCTTTTGCCCCTGCTCCAGCCAGCCGGTGTACAGGGACCCATCGGTATTCAGGTAGTAGGATTTGCCATCCTCTTTTACCCAACCCCTTTGCAGGGTGCCTTCCCGTGAAAGAAGATATCGCTCTTCTTCGATCTCCGCGAAGCCTGTGGCAAGCTTTCCGGATGGGTGAAAAAAGTAGGTTTCCCCATCCAACTGCTGCCATCCGGTAAGGGGCCTTCCGTAGTAATCCCAGTATTGGATACCGTTTTCCGTCTGCTCCCACCCACTGCGGTCAAATACCGGTGCCTGCAGCACATAATACATCAGCGCCAGAGTCCCGGCAGTCAAGGAAAGAACCAGTGTAACGCAAAGCAATCCGATCTTTACCTTTTTATTCACGTGTTCCCCTCCCCCTTTAACAATGATCTTATGACAGTTTACCACAGGAAAATAACGGGTGCAAGGGCTTTTTGTCGATTGCTCCCACAAAAAAGCCCCATCCTGACGGATGGGGCAAATTTTACTTTTTCTTACTTGCGCCCAGGAAGATAAACACCAAGGAGCTGACAGCTAACAAATAAGGATAGAACAAAAACGGCAGGATTTCAAATGCAGACACAGTAGCACCCAGGGACAACGCAGTAGACACCGCAACGAGCATTTGGGCACCGTAGGGAATTACACCTTGAAAAATGCAAGAGAACGTATCCAGCAAAGATGCGGATTCCTTGGGAGCAATCTCATATTCCTGACTGATCTGCCGGGCGATGGGGCCTGCCATAACGATGGCCACGGTATTGTTGGCGGTGGCAATATCCATAGCACCAACCAACAGACCAACACCCAGTCTGCCTCCTACGCTGCCCCGGAACACCTTGTGGATCAGCCCCAGCAATGCTTCAAAGCCGCCAAATTCCCGAATCAGAGCGCACATTGCTGCCACCAGCACTGTTACAAGAATGGTTTCAAACATTCCGGAGGCACCGCCACCCATAGCCCCCAGCAAGGACATCACATCCGTGGTTCCTGTTACAAGGGTAATCGCCACACCGGACACGATACCTGTAATCAGCACCACAAACACATTGACGCCCACCACGCCGCCGATAAGCACCAGCACATAGGGAATCAGAAGCAGAAGATTATAGTCCGGGCACTGGATATGCTCTACGCCGCTACTTGCAGACAAAGCAAGGATCAAAACAAGGGTAGCCAGCGCCGCAGGCAACGCAATCTTGAAGTTCGCCCGGAACTTATCTTTCATAGCACAGCCCTGTGTGTTGCAGGCCGCAATGGTGGTATCAGAAATGAAGGACAGGTTATCCCCAAACATGGCACCGCCCATAACGGAACCAATGCACAGGGGCATCGAAAAACCGGATACATTTGCCGCCGCAACAGCGATGGGCGTAATCAATGTAATGGTGCCGACACTGGTACCCATGGCAATGGACACCAAGCAGGCTGCCACAAAAAGCACTGCAACCGCCGCCCATGCAGGGGTAACAGAAAGCAGGAAGTATGCCACTG
>JAGAMQ010000095.1 GCA_017624645.1 Oscillospiraceae bacterium | reverse complement strand
GAGCAGTCTTCCCCAATCGTCAAGGCTTTCATCGAAACCGTACCGGGCGGAATAAATTCCCGGTTCTCCGTTCAGCGCATCCACCGCGATACCGGAATCGTCTGCCAGCGCAGGCAGTCCCGTGGCGCGCATTACCGCTTCCGCCTTCAGAAGAGAATTTTCCTCAAAGGTGCTGCCGGTTTCCTCCACATCGATATCCACCCCAAGCTCCGACTGGAGCACCAAGTCAAAACCGAAGCGCTCCGTGATCTTGCTGATCTCCACCAGCTTGTGGGGATTTTTGCTTGCCAATACTACTTTCATTTTCTTTCCTCAATCCAACAGCGCAGAAACAAAATTTTCTGCCTCAAAGGGCATCAGATCCTCTGCCTGCTCACCTACACCGATATACTTCACCGGCAGCTGCAGGGCATCTGCCACTGCAATGACGATACCGCCCTTGGCTGTACCGTCCAGCTTGGTCAGTGCCACACAGGTGACACCGGCAATTTCCTTGAATTGCTTTGCCTGTACAAGGCCGTTCTGTCCGGTGGTGCCGTCCAGCACCAACAGAACTTCCCGGGAGCATTCGGGCAATTCCCTTTCCACGATGCGGCTGATCTTATTCAGCTCGTTCATAAGATTCTGCTTGTTATGCAGCCGTCCTGCGGTGTCCACAAGGATCACATCCGCGCCCTTTGCCTTGGCGGACTGGATGCCGTCATACACCACGGATGCCGGGTCTGCCCCCTCATGCTGACGGACAATAGCAGCGCCGCTGCGGCCTGCCCAAACTTCCAGCTGATCCGCTGCCGCGGCACGGAAAGTATCACCTGCCACCAAAAGCACCTGCTTGCCCTCCCTGGTCAGCTGGGAGGCAAGCTTACCAATGGTTGTGGTCTTTCCCACGCCGTTGACACCGATGACCAGCACCACGGAAGGCTTGGTCTGCAAATTGAGGGCGGTATCCCCCACATTCAGCATTTCCACAAGAATCTGCTTCAAGGCTTCCTTTGCTTCCTCCGGGGTCTTCAGATGCTGCTCCTTCACGGCTTTGCGCAGAAGCTCCGCGGCTTTGACCGCCGTTTCCACGCCCAGATCCGCCAGAATCAGGCTCTCTTCCAGTTCTTCGTAAAAATCCTCGTCCAACTGGGAAAAACCGGAAAACACGCCCCCCAAAGTACTGCTCAAAGCATCCCGGGTCTTGGCAAGGCCGGCTCTGATCTTATCAAAAAAACCCATAGTAACTCCTTACTCCACGATTCCCAGATACTGCTCCATCTGATTCAGGTCCAGCCGCAGCAGCTTACTGACACCCTGTTCCTGCATGGTCACGCCGTAAAGCACATCCGAAGCCTCCATAGTGCCCCGGCGGTGGGTGATGACAATAAACTGGGTATTCTTGCTCAGGGTATGCAGATAGCTGGCAAACCGCTCCACGTTCCGGTCATCCAGTGCCGCATCGATCTCGTCCAGCAGGCAGAAGGGTGTGGGGCGAACCTTCAAAATGGCAAAATACAGCGCCGTTGCCACAAATGCCTTTTCACCGCCGGAGAGTAGCGTAATGGTCTTGACCTGCTTTCCGGGAGGCTGCACACGGATCTCGATGCCGCAGGTCAGCGGCTCCTCAGGATTCTCAAGGATCAGCTGACCCTTACCGCCCCCGAACATCTCCTCAAAGACCTGTCCGAAGTAGTGGTCGATTTTCTGGAACTCTGCCACAAAGATGGTGGTCATTTCCTGTGTAATATTGCGGATGATGCTCTCCAGCTCCCGCTTGGAGTTCAGCACATCGTCCCGCTGGGTCACCAGATAGCTGTAACGCTCGTTGACCCGGGCGTACTCAGCAATGGCACCCAGGTTGGGCGTGCCCAGTGCAGAGATCTTCCGCTTCAGTTCACTGATGCGGCGGTTGCCCGCTGCCACAGATTCGATCTGTCCCCGTTTCTCCCCGGCAGTTCCCGGGGTCAGCTCATAGGTATCCCAGAGCTTGTCCACGATCTGACTTTCCTCCATGGCAGTGGTGACCTTTTTGTTTTCCAGCATGGCGCAGGCCCGCTCCATGTCAAAAATGGACTTATTTTTTTCCTGTGCGTCCCGCTCGGCACGGGTCTTGGACGCTTCCGCATCCGCTCTCAACTGCAACGCCGTTTCCAGTGCAGTCCGCATCCGGGTCTTGTCCTCGTCGTTCTCCTGCTGACGCTTGGTAAGCTCCGCCATCTGCTGCTCCTGCTGGCGGATATCCGCCTCAATGGCGGCGATCAAAGAGCGCTTATTCTCCCGGTCGCCCTCCATGGCACTGCGCAGCTCCTGCAGGTTGGCGATATGGCTTTGGGCGGTATGCTTCTCCGCCTCCAATGCTGCTTCCTCGGTTTTTTGCTCCGTCATAGCATCGGTGACACGGGACATTGCCTGAGAGGCATCCTGCTGGCTGCCCTCCAACGCGGCAAGCTTTTGCACCGTTTCCTCCAGCTGTGCGGTAAAGACCTGCACCTTTGCCTGCTGGGCAACATAGCGCTCCCGGTCTGTCAGGCTGCGCTGATCCAGGGATTCATATTCCCGACGGGCGGCAGCTTCTGCCTCCCGGATGGCATTTACCATGATCTCATGTTGCTTTTGCAGACCCTGCAGGCGGAGGACCTGATCCTCTGCCTCACGAAGCTCATCCCGGGCTGCCTGCAGCTGGAACTCCACCTGATCCGCGGCGCGCCGTGCTTCCTGCTGCTCTGCCTCACCGGCAAGCTGCTGCTCCTGCAGCTTCTTCTGCCGTACAGTAAGCTTTTCCACCTCGTTGGCACGGCTGAGGATGCCTGCATCCTTATTCACAGAACCGCCGGTCATGGAACCGCCGGGGTTGACCACCTGACCGTCCAGGGTAACAATCTTAAACCGGTGAGCGTATTTTTTCGCCATGGCCACGGCAGTATCGATAGTTTCACTGATAACTGTTCTGCCCAGGAGGTTTTCCACCACGCTGCGGTAGCGGTTGTCTGTCTTGACCAATTCCGAAGCCACACCCACATAGCCGTGGCAGCTGTCCAGTCCGCTTTCTTTCAGAAGGCGGCTTTGGGTCACAGTCATGGGCAGGAAGGTGGCTCTGCCGCTGCCGGTGCGCTTCAAATAAGCAATGGCTGCCTTGGCATCGGCTTCTGCATCCACCACGACATGCTGCATAGCACCGCCCAAGGCGATCTCAATGGCAACAGCATATTCATCGTCGGTGCGGATCAGTCGGGACACCGGTCCGTGAATGTTCCGCAGGCCGCCCCGCTGGGACTCCTGCATCACATTGCGCACAGATTTCTGATAGCTTTCATAGTCCCGCTCCATGGCCCGGAACACCCGAAGCTTTGCCTCCACACCCTCCAGCTCTGAGGTAAGCTGACGCAGCTCCTCCTCCAGCTTTTCTGCCCGTTCCGCACGGGTCTTATGGCGAAGAGTATAGCCAGAGATGGTATTATTGGCAGCGGTGACCGCATCCTGCGCCCGGCGCAGCTGGCTGTTGCAGTCTTCAAG
>JAGAMQ010000007.1 GCA_017624645.1 Oscillospiraceae bacterium | reverse complement strand
GGTCAAGACCCTCCCCTATGCAAGATATAAAACAGCTCGATAAATTGGAATTTTCCCTTGACAAGGGGCAGTGTACTATGCTATCTTGTAAGTGTACTAGTACAGTTAGGAGGGGTCGCATATGATACATTTGGATCATCGGGATTCCCGGCCTGTTTATGTTCAGATCGGCGACGGCTTCAAGGCACAGATCTGTGCCGGTGTGCTCCAGGAGGGGGACAAGATGCCCTCGGTCCGGGAGCTTGCCTATCAGCTTGCCATCAACCCCAACACCATCCAGCGGGCCTACCGGGAGCTGGAGCATGAGGGCTGGATCTATTCCGTCCCCTGCCGGGGCATGTTCGTAGCGGCAAGAAGCCGGGAAGATCCCCTTTGGGAGGAATTGGACCGGGTAGTGCAGAAGCTGACAGCCAAGGGCATCAGCCGACAGGAGATCATCAGAAAATTGGAGGAGGGAGATACGGACCATGCTGAAAATGTGTAATGTTACCAAGCATTTTGGCACTTTCAAGGCACTGGACGGGTTGAATATGACGGTTCCCAAGGGTGCCGTCTACGGCCTTGTAGGCCCCAACGGCGCAGGAAAGTCCACCGCCATCCGTCACCTCACCGGAGTATACCGTCCGGACGCGGGAGAGGTGCTTTTGGAAGATACGCCGGTTTTTGAAAATGTTGCCGCCAAGGAGCGCCTTTGCTGCATCGGCGACGAGGTATTTTTCTTCCCCTCTGCCACTTTGGCAGATATGTGCAGCTACTATGCCGGGATCTATCCCCGGTTTGACAAAGCATTGTTTTACCGTTTACAGGAGGTATTCGGGCTGAATCTGAAGGGTCAGCTCCGGCGGTTTTCCAAGGGTATGCAAAAGCAGGCGGCGTTTCAGCTAGCCCTCAGCGCCCGCCCGGAGGTGCTGATTCTGGACGAACCGGTGGACGGACTGGACCCTGTGATGCGCCGGCAGGTATGGAGTCTGCTCCTTGCAGAGGTGGCGGAGCGGCAGACCACCGTGCTGATCTCCTCCCACAACCTCCGGGAGCTGGAGGATATCTGCGACCATGTGGGTATCATGGACCACGGCAAAATGCTGCTGGAGCGAAGCCTTGCGGATATGCAGGGAAGCACCGTAAAGGTGCAGGTAGCGGGCAAAGTCCCGGAGGATCTGCAGATCCTCCACGAAAGCCACTCCGGTCGGCTGCAAACGCTCATCGTCCGGGGCACGGCAGAGGAGACGGAACGGAAGTTGCAAAAGGCAGACCCTGCCTATTTCGATGTGCTGCCTCTGTCCCTTGAGGAAATCTTTATTTATGAGCTGGGAGGTGTCAACGATGCGGTCAAGACGATCCTTCTTTAATGCTTCGGTGCTGCGCCGGGATATCACCCGTTTCTTTCCGGTTTGGGGTATTTTTGCGATCCTTTTGGGGCTTTTGTTCCTTTCCCTGCGGCTGGATCCTCCCCGAAGCGGAGATGCAGTGGTCCCTGTGTATATCACCGGAGGCTGGGCAGTTGCCGCCTACGCCCTGGTGTGCGCGCTGACCCTTTTCGCAGACCTGTATCAGAGCCGGCTGTGCAACGCCCTCCACGCCCTGCCTCTGCGCAGAGAGGGTTGGTTTTTCACCCACAGTGCCGCCGGGCTGCTGTTTTTCGCCGTTCCTTTCCTGTGCTTCCAGTTTATCCTGGGGCTCACAGGCAGCGATATCGCCGTGGTTGCCATGGGAACCGGCATTGGTCTGTTGGAATTCTTTTTGTTTTTCGGCTTGGCACTGCTGTGCACCATGCTCTGCGGCAACCGGGTAGGGGCAGTGATCCTCTTTGCCCTGCTGAATTTCATGGCACCCATCCTGCAATGGGTGGGCAACACCCTGTATCAGCCCCTTTTGTACGGCGTACCCCTCAACGCCGATTCCTTTGCCCCATGGTCGCCGCTGATGAATCTCATGGAGGAAGCAGAGAACCTTTTTGACCTGTATCACGACAGCTTTACCGGTGTACAGCCCAAGGATTGGGGGTATCTGCTGATCTGCGGCGGTGCGGGTGCTGCAATGGCTGCCGCTGCCCTGCTTCTGTACCGGAAGCGCTCGTTGGAAACTGCCGGCGACCTTATCAGTCTGCGGCTGCTGCAGCCGATCTTCGTGGGAGCCTTTTCCCTGCTGGTGGCGGTGGCACTGTTCTCCATCATGGGTCACGGAACAAGCCTGCTGGGCCTGCTGATCCCCTATCTGTTCATCGGCTTCTTCGGTGGCAGAATGTTGGTGGAAAAGCGAGTAAACGTGTTCCAAAGCAAGGCATTTTTGTGGTTTGGAATTCTGGTCTTTGCCCTTTTCGGCAGTCTTTTGCTGTGCAGCATGGATCCTTTTGGGGTCACCTGGCAGGTGCCGGAGGCTGCCCAGGTCCGGTATGCGCAGGTGTATGTCCACCCCTACGCCAACGGAAAATACTATCAAAGCTATTTCTACGACCAAAACCGGATCACGGATCGGTCGCATATCGAAAGCTTGGTGCAGACCCATGAAAAGCTGGCCCAAAACCGGAACGACACCCAGCCCCACGGACAAATGCTGTATCTGACCTACCGTCTGTCCGACGGCACTACCATGCGCCGGTACTATCCTGTGGAGCTGGCGGAGGAGGAGGCGCTGGTGAAGGTCATGTCCTCCTGGGAAGCAGTTTTCGAACTGAGCTATGAAGAACTTTCCCAGCGGCTGATCTCTGTACGGGCGGAAAAGCCCGAAGGCAGCATCGGCATCTTTGTGGGAGAGGGGGATGCCCCGGCGCACAACGATGTGAAGGTGCAGGTGCCGGAACTGAAAAACCGCCTGCTGCAAGCCATGGAAAAGGACTGTCGGGATGGCACCATGGCACAAACCGAGAAAGCCTTCCCCGACGGACAGACCCTCTATTATCTGGAGCTGACCCTGAAAGGGGATACAGGCTACGGCGTCCGGTATATGGGTGTGGAGATCAACACGGAGAACAACACCTATGCTCTGCTGCAGCAATTCTATGACGCAGGCAGGGAAAGTCCCGACAGGACCATCACCCAGGAAAACATAAACATAGGTTCTTTTAATGTATATTAAAAATCTCAACTGATAAAAATCGGGGGAACGGCAAATGCCGTTCCCCCGGTGCTTTACAGCATATGAAGTTCCTGCCACAAAAAGGGAAGCTCGCCCTCAAAGGATACCCCAAAGGGGGTGGCCTCCTTTGTTGCTTGAATGACCCGGGCAACGAACCGGGCAGCAAGGGTCGCCGCCTGGGAGGGTGTTTTCCCCAGCACCAGAGCGCCGGTGACCACCGCGGCAAAGAGATCCCCCGTGCCGTGGCACTGCCGGGGCACCTTGGGAGCAAAAAAGGAAAATTCCTCTCCCTTATGACTACCCACAAAGCCCAGCTCCTCCTGCCGGGAAACTCCCGTGAGGATCACCGTTTCCGCCCCGAATTCCTCCATGCCTGCAAGAAGCTGCCGGCACTGCTCCCGGGTAGGCTGCTCCCGGTAGGGAAGACCCGTCAGAAGCGCCGCTTCCGTCAGATTGGGCAGCAGCACCGTACCCTTGCGGCACAGGGTGCGCATTGCCTCCACATGGGCTTCGGTAATGGAGCGGTACAGCTTTCCGTGGTCACCCATCACCGGATCGATGACCCGGATGCCCCCGAAGCGCTCCAGTAATCTGGCTACCGCCGCTGCCTGCTCCGGGTCGCACAGATATCCCACACTCACTGCATCAAAATCCGCCCCGATTTTCTGCCAATGGTCGCACACGGCGTCCATATCTCCGGTAAGACTTCTGCGGTAAGGCTCCGGGAAGCCGGTATGGGTGGAGAGCAGTGTGGTGGGCAGCACCGAACAGGCACAGCCCATGGCACTGACCACAGGAAGCGCTACCGTCAGAGAGCATTTTCCCACACAGGAAAGATCCTGCACAGACAGCACTTGCTTCATTATCCGTTCTCCTGATTTCTCTTTTTCATCAGATTACGCATCCGCAGACCGTGGTCCAGCTCCCGTTTGCGGATACGCAGGCTCTTGGGGGTGCACTCCAGAATTTCGTCATCTGCCAAAAATTCCAGACACTGCTCCAAGGAGAACACCTTGGGAGAAACCAGTCGCAGGGCTTCGTCAGAACCCGCGGCACGCATATTGGTCAGCTGCTTTTTCTTGCAGACATTTACGGTCATATCCTCATTGCGGCTGCAGATACCCACCACCATGCCGGCGTACACAGGCGTGCCGGCACCGATGAACAGCGCACCCCGCTCCTGAGCATTGAACAGGCCGTAGGAGCTGGCATCTCCTGTTTCAAAGGCGATCAAAGAGCCGGTGAGCCGGCGCTCCACTTCCCCCTTCATAGGCGCGTAGCTGTCCAGCACGCTGGACATGATGCCCTCGCCACGGGTATCGGTGAGGAACTCGCTGCGGTAGCCGAACAGGCCCCGGGAGGGAACCAAAAACTCCAGACGGTAGCGGTTACCCATGGGGGTCATGCCCAAAAGGTCACCCTTGCGGCGGCCCATCTTTTCAATGACAGCACCCATGCACTCCTCCGGCACATCTGCCACCATCCGCTCAATGGGCTCGCAGAGCTTGCCGTCGATTTCCTTGGTCAGGACACGGGGGGTGGACACGGAGAACTCATAGCCTTCCCGGCGCATGGTCTCCATAAGGATGGACAAGTGCATCTCTCCTCTGCCTGCCACATTGAAGGAATCGGTGCTTGCTTCGGTGACATGCAGGGAAACATCCTTCAAAAGCTCCTTTTCCAGCCGGTCCCGGAGATTCCGGGAGGTGACAAACTTGCCCTCCTTGCCGGCAAAGGGAGAATCGTTGACGGAAAAGGTCATTTCGATGGTGGGATCGGAGATCTTCACAAAGGGCAAAGGCTCAATGGCCTCGGGGGCGCACAGGGTCCTGCCGATGGTGATGTCCGCCATACCGGAAAGGGCAACGATCTCACCGGCGGAAGCCTCCTGAATGGGAGCTTTGCCCAGTCCATCGTAGGCGTACAGGGCAACCACCTTGCCCTTGTTTTTCATTTCGGGGTCGTGGTAGTCGCAGATGGCAACCTCCTGGCCCACCTTAATAGTGCCCCGCTCCACTCTGCCCACGGCAATTCTGCCCACATACTCATTATAATCGATGGAGGACACCAGAAGCTGCAAAGGTGCTTCCTGGTCACCGGAGGGGGCAGGAATATAGTTGACAATGGTCTCAAACAGCGGCACAAGATCCTTGCCGGTCTCCTCGGGACCGTAGGCAGCGGTGCCCTGTCTGCCGGAGCAGAACACGGTGGGGGAGTTGAACTGCTCGTCGGTGGCGTTGAGGTCCAGCAACAGCTCCAGCACCTCGTCCATGACCTCCCGGATCCGGGCATCGGGCTTATCGATCTTGTTCACCACCACGATGACCTTATGGCCCAGCTCCAGTGCCTTCTGCAGTACGAACCGGGTCTGGGGCATGGGGCCCTCCGCCGCATCCACCAGCAAAAGAACGCCGTTGACCATCTTCAGGATCCGCTCCACCTCGCCGCCGAAGTCGGCGTGACCGGGGGTGTCCACAATGTTGATCTTGGTATCCTTATACTGAACCGCGGTGTTTTTTGCAAGAATGGTAATGCCACGCTCCCGCTCCAGATCCCCGGAGTCCATGACCCGGTCCACGGTGGCCTGGTTTTCCCGGTAGATACCGCCCTGCTTCAGCATCTCGTCCACCAGAGTGGTCTTACCGTGGTCTACGTGGGCGATGATGGCGATATTTCTGATCTTATCCTGTTGTGCCATATGAATTCTCCTTTTAGCGGCATATTCTCTCAATATAGAAATATATCATACCATCTCCCCGATTGCAATAAACATCACAAAGAAACAAGGAAAAATATTCCGTTTTTCTACGCCTCGCAATGCTTGACCAACTTCTCTGCGTGTGGTATGATATGATGTAACAAAATACAATCCGCCCAAAGGCGGCATCCTTATTACTACCATCTACACAGGAGGAACCACCATGGCTTACTACTACTCTGAACCCAGCCACACTTTTAGTGAATACCTGCTGATCCCCGGCTACACCTCCGAGGACTGTATTCCCGACAACGTCAGCCTGCGCACCCCTCTGACTAAGTACCGCAAGGGTGAGGAAGAGCCGGCCATCAGCCTAAACATTCCCATGACCTCTGCCATTATGCAGTCCGTGTCCAATGACACCCTTGCCATTGCACTGGCAAAGGAGGGCGGCATCAGCTTTATCTTCGGTTCCCAGTCCATCGAGTCTCAGGCAGAGATGGTGGCTAAGGTCAAAAACCATAAGGCAGGCTTTGTGGTTTCCGCCTCCAACCTGACCCCCGACGCAACATTGCAGGATGTGCTGGCGCTGAAGGAGCAGAATGGTTTCTCCACCGTTGCCGTCACCCATGACGGCACTCCCACCGGTAAGCTCCTGGGCATCGTCACCGGCAGAGATTACCGTGTCAGCCGTATGGAAGGGGACGAGAAGGTCAGCTCCTTCATGACCCCCCGGGAAAAGCTCGTCACCGCCCCTGCCGACACCACTTTGAAGGCAGCCAACGACATCATCTGGGAGAACAAGCTCAACAGCCTGCCCATCGTGGATGAAAACGACCATCTGATGTATTTCGTATTCCGCAAGGATTACGCTTCCCATAAGGCAAACCCCCAGGAGCTGCTGGACGACAAGAAGCGCTATCTGGTGGGTGCCGGCATCAACACCCGTGACTACGCCCAGCGCATCCCCGCCCTTTTGGAGGCAGGTGCCGATGTGCTGTGCATCGACTCCTCCGAGGGCTACACCTGCTGGCAGGCAAAAACCATCGCCTGGGTCCGGGAGACCTATGGCGACACCGTGAAGATCGGTGCCGGCAACGTTGTAGACCGGGACGGCTTCCTGTTCCTTGCCAAGGCAGGTGCTGACTTCATCAAGGTGGGCATCGGCGGCGGCTCTATCTGCATCACCCGTGAGACCAAGGGCATCGGCAGAGGTCAGGCTACTGCTCTGATCGAGGTTGCCGCAGCCCGGGATGAGTACTTCAAGGAGACCGGCATCTATGTGCCCATCTGCTCCGACGGTGGCATCGTCCACGATTACCACATGACTTTGGCACTGGCTATGGGCGCGGACTTCATGATGCTGGGCAGATATTTCGCCCGGTTTGACGAATCTCCCACCCCCAAGGTGATGGTGAACGGCGCTTATATGAAGGAGTACTGGGGCGAGGGTTCCAACCGTGCCCGTAACTGGCAGCGCTACGACCTGGGCGGCAAGACCAAGCTCAGCTTTGAAGAGGGCGTGGATTCCTACGTCACCTATGCCGGTACGCTCCATGACAATGTGGAGGCCAGCCTATACAAGGTCAAGTCCACCATGTGCAATGTGGGCGTGACCAACATCCCCGACCTGCAAAGGGATGCCAAGCTCACCTTGGTTTCCTCCGTTTCCATCGTGGAGGGCGGTGCCCACGATGTCACCCTGCGCTCCACCAGCACCGTAAAGTAATCAAAAGACGGAACACCCCCGTGGCAACAAGCTGCCACGGGGGGTACTTTTTCAGATTGCGATTTATGGAGCTGTTTGAAAAGTTGCACCGTCCCAAAGGCTCCCCTTGTCAGGGGAGCTGGCGAAAATCTTTGATTTTCGTCTGAGGGGTAGTTAATATTGCAACTTTCGATAAAATCGGAACGTTCTCTCTCCCTCAGTCAGCTACGCTGACAGCTCCCTCATCAGAGGGAGCCTTCATTACTGCGTTCGTCAACTGCTGGACAAATTGGAGTTTAGAGATCGCACAGCAGGAGGTCCTGGTAGGTCTCCCGGCGTACGGCGACATAAGGGCCGTTTTCACCGATTATGACCACCGGAGGTCTGGGGACCCGGTTGTAATTGGATGCCATGGAGTAGTTATAGGCACCGGTAGTCAGCACCGCCAGAATGTCGCCCCGGACAGGCCGTGCCAAAGGCACATTCTCCTGGATCAAGTCGCCGCTTTCGCAGCAGCGTCCCGCAACGGTACCCACAAAATCCGCTTTTTCCTGCATCTTGCCGGCGTTATACACGGTATAGGGTGCCTGATACAGGGTATACCGGGGATTATCCGTCATGCCTCCATCGATGCCCACATAATTCTTGAACCCGGGGATCTCCTTAGTGCCGGTAACGGTGTACAGGGTAATGCCGGAATCAGCCACAATGCTCCGTCCCGGCTCCATGAGGATCGCCGGGGGATTGATCTGCAGCTTGCCGCACAGCTCATCAATGTGCGCACCCAGCTTGCGGATGTTGCCGGCATAGTCCACGGCGTTCTGCTCTTGGGTATAGGGTACACCCATGCCGCCGCCCAGATTCACGATCCTCGGGGAAAAGCCGAACCGCTTTTCCATATCCGCGGCAAAGGTGAGCATATTGGTGGCAGAATCGCAGAACAGCACCTCATCAAAAAGCTGGGAGCCTACATGGCAATGGTAGCCCCACAGATCGATATTCCGGAGGGACAGGATCTTTTCCACCAACGCCGCTGCCTGACCGGTCTCAATGGCAACACCGAACTTGGAATCCACCCTGCCGGTGTTGATCTTCTCATGAGTATGGGGATCGATGCCCGGTGCCAGACGCAGTAGGATCTTCTGACAAATGCCCTGCCGGGCAGCCTCGGCATCAACGGCAAGCAACTCGTCTGCGTTGTCACAGATAAAGAAGCCTACCTTATGCTCCATGGCGAACCGGATGTCGGCATCGGTTTTACTGCTGCCGTGGAAAAAGGCATTTTCCATGGGGAAACCCGCCTGCACCGCGGTATACAGCTCCCCGGGAGACACCACATCCACACCCATATTCTCCTGGGCCATGATCTGATAGATCCTGCGGATACTCATGGCCTTGCTGGCATAGAGGGGTCGGGAACCGGCAGGAAGATATTCTTCCATTGCCTGCTGATACTCCCGGCACCGCTGACGGATCCGCTTTTCATCCATTACAAACAAGGGGGTGCCGTATTCCTCTGCCAGCCAGAGGGTATCATAGCCGGCAAAGGCCAAATGTCCCTGAGGACCGATAGAAAGATTCTCGTATAACATATTTCTCCTCTTATAGCAAATGGGCAATGATCTCCTCCCGGGAGAACCTGCTGAGATCTGCCGGGGCGATGTCGAAGACCGTCTTGCAGCCCCGCTCACCCCTCTGATACATTTTCATGACAGCCCGTGTCGCAGCCACCAGCACACTGGCGGTAAACTGGGGGTTGGATTCCAAGGTCAGCTTATACTCAATGGTCTGCCGGCACTCCCGGTCCCAACCGGTGACACCGCTGCGGATCACGCTGCCCCCATGGGGCAGGCCGCTGTGATCTCTTTGCAGCTCCTCTGCCGTGATAAACTCTACGGTGGTGTCATAGTCGGCAAAATAACTGGGCATGGTCTTGATGGCGTCCTCAATGGCTGCCCGGTCCGCGCCCTCCGCAGCCACCACGTAGCAAAGCCGGGTGTGCTTCTGCCGGGTGGTCAGCTCCGGATCCTTGCCGGCACGGACCGCTTCCATGGCCTGCTCTACAGGGATGGTGTACTGACGGCAATCCACCACACCGGGGATCCGCCGCACCGCATCGGAGTGACCCTGACTGACGCCCTTGCCCCAAAATGTATAGTTTTTACCCTCCGGCAGCACCGCCTCGGCGTAAAGCCGGTTGATGGAGAAAAGCCCCGGGTCCCAACCTGCGGAAATCAAGGCAATGTGTCCTGTTTCCCGGGCAGCGGCATCCACCGCGGCGTAGTGGTCAGGAATATTGGAATGGTTATCGAAGCTGTCGATGACATGGAAATCCCGTGCCAGTGCCGGAGTCATTTCCGGCAGATCCGTAGCGCTGCCGCCGCAGATCAAAAGAATATCGATCCGGTCTTTCCACTGAGCAATGTCCCCAAGCTTCACCACCGGCACATCCGGGGTCCGGATCGTCACCGCCGCCGGGTCCCGGCGGGTGAATACTGCCGCAAGACACATATCCGGGTTTTGGGCAATGGCACATTCCGCGCCCCTGGCAAGGTTTCCGTAGCCAACGATACCAATACGGATCATACCTGTACCCCCACTTCCCGCATGCAGGCAAGGAGTACTTCCTCATGCTCCTTATCCATAGGCACCAGAGGCAGGCGGAGATAGTTTTCTCCGTAACCCATGGCAGCGGTGGCTGCCTTGGCGGGAATGGGATTGACCTCACAGAACAAAGCATTGATCAGAGGCAGGTACTGCTTCTGCATTTCCATAGCTCCGGCAACATCGCCATGGAAGAACTTCTTACACAGCAGGGAGGTCTCAGCAGGCAGCACATTGGACAGAACGGAGATCACGCCCTTGCCGCCGCAGGCCATAATCGGCACGATCTGATCATCGTTACCGGAATAGATATCCAGCTTGTCACCCACCAGCGCGGCAGTCTCCACGATCTTGGAGATGTTGCCTCCGGCTTCCTTGATGCCCCGGATCATGGGATGCTCCGCCAGCTTGGCATAGGTAGCCGGTTCGATGTTCACACCGGTCCGGGAGGGCACATTGTACAAGATCACTGGCTTGGTACAGGCGTCGGCAATGGTGCTGAAGAAGGACACAAGACCCTTTTGGGTAGTCTTGTTATAGTAGGGCGTTACCAGCAGAACGGCGTCATAGCCGATGTCACAGGCAAAACGGGACAGCTCCATGGCGTAGGCCGCATCGTTGGAGCCGGTGCCGGCGATCATGGGGACACGGCCACCCACGGTATCCAGAGCAAACTGTAAAACAGCACGGTGCTCCTCGTCAGTGAGGGTAGAGCTTTCGCCGGTGGTTCCGCAGATCACCAGTGCGTCAATGCCCTGGGCAACCTGCCACTTGAGAAGCCGCTCAAAGGCGGGATAATCCACCCCCTGGGGGTTCATAGGGGTGACAATTGCGGTAGCCGCACCGGTAAAAATCGTCTCTTTTTTCATTTTCAAACACTCCTTTAAAACTAAAAAAGCCAATGCATAAGCGCATTGGCTACCATAGACAACAAAACAAACACAGATTTGCTGCAACTGATAGCACTCCGCTGATGCGACAGTCAAACAGGTATTTCCTGTTTGCCCAGGAAGGCCTTTCGCCTCGGCTTCCTTCGGCGACGATCCCTTTCCCCCTGCCACAGCTTTGCGAGAGCCTGCGGGCAGGAATACTCTTGATGCGACGCGCCTCTATCAATATGTGAGGACAGTTTAACATACTAAAGTCCCAATGTCAATGATAAATTCCCATTTTTCAAACGGTTTCAAATTTCGCACCAGCCAAAGGCTCCCCTTGTCAGGGGAGCTGGCGAAAATCTTTGATTTTCGTCTAAGGGGTAGTAAATTCTGCGATTGTCCGCAATTGCGGATAGAATCGGAGCATTATCTCTCCCTCAGTCAATTGCCTGGATTCGGCAATTGACAGCTCCCTCATCAGAGGGAGCCTGCACGCATCTGTTCGATAAACTGGAATTTAGACGGTAGAGGAGGGCAGATTTCTTCTTGCTATTTTCCTTTTTCGGGAGTATAATAGAGGATGAGTAAGTGTAGGTACTATTCCCTTTAAAGGAGGTTCTTCTATGGATCCCATTTATGTTACCGGTCACCGGAACCCGGATACCGATTCCATCGTTGCCGCTATGGCTTATGCTGCCCTGCGCAATGCCATCGGCGACGGAGAATACGAAGCCGCCTGCCTGGGCCATGTGTCTGACGAGACCCAAATCGTGCTGGACCGGTTCGGTTTTGAAAGTCCCAAGCTCATTACCAGTATGCACACTCAGGTGAAAGACCTGGAGTTTGATACACCGCCCCTTTTATCCGCTGCCGTCACCATGGGCAGAGGATGGAAGGTGCTCCAGCAGCAGAAGAATATTTCCGCTGTCCCGGTGACCCGGGAGGACGGCACCCTGTACGGTATGCTGTCCCGGGAAAATGTGGCACAATACCATATGGAGCTGTCCTCAGAGGCAGTGCTCCGGAGCGTACCCCTTTTCAATGTCCTTTCCGTGCTGGAGGGCAAGCTGCTCAACGAAGCCGGTGAGAATACCGACACCATCTCCGGTGAGGTCACCATTGCTCTGCCCCAGGAGCAGGAGAATCTGCTGTTTAACAGAAAGGATTCCATTGTCCTGTGCGGCCATCAGCCGGATATGATCCGCAGAGCCTTGGAAATGAACGTAAACTGTCTGGTGCTGTGTCAGTCAGAGCTGTCGGAGGATCTGCGCAAACTGCCCACCACCACCTGCATCATTGCCACCCCCTATGACGCATACCGTGCCGCCCGGCTGATCTTCCAGTCCGCATCCATCGGCAGCATCTGCCGGACCCAGAATCTGGTGTGCTTCCATCTGGACGACCGCTTGGACGAGGTCAAGGAGAAGGTGCTGCAGTTCCGTGATCCCTGCTATCCCATTCTGGACAGCGAGGACAAGGTGGTAGGCGTCCTGACCCGGTATCACCTGCTCCGTCCCCGGAGAAAAAGAGTGGTGCTGGTGGACCACAACGAGATTTCCCAGTCCGTCCCCGGTCTGGAGGAAGCGGACATTCTGGAGATCATCGACCACCACCGTCTGGCAGATATTCAGACCACCAATCCCATTTATGTGCGCAATGAGCCGGTAGGCTCCACCAACACCATCATCGCCGGCATGTTCCAGGACCGGGGTCTTATGCCCTCTGCCGGCATGGCAGGTATGATGGCAGCCGCGATTTTGTCGGATACCGTCATGTTCAAATCCCCCACCTGCACCGACCGGGACCGCCGGACTGCGGAACGGATGGCGCGGATTGCCAATATTTCTTTGGAAGATCTGGGCAAGGAGATCTTTACCGCTTCCATAGAAAACAAAAGTGCTGACGAGCTGCTGTTCTCCGACTACAAGGTGTTCCACATCGCCGGTCACGACCTGGCTGTGGGTCAGATCACCTGCGTGGACAGCCCCAACATGCTGGAGCGGAAGGAAGAGTTCCTTTCCATCATGCGCAAGACCGCCCAGGAGAATCAGTATTCCATGGTCATCCTTATGCTCACGGATGTGCTGCTGGAGGGCACCCAGCTGATCTATGTGGGCAGCGACGAGACCATCGAGCAGGCCTTTAACATCACCCCCAAGGACAACACCCTGTTCCTACCCAAGGTTATGAGCCGTAAAAAGCAGGTCATTCCCATGCTGTCGGCATTGTGGGGTTAAGCGACCGAGCGCTGCCGGTGGCAGAAAAAGCGAGGGAGCGCAATGGCCGCGGTCGACGAGCAACGAAGGCGTTCGCGCCGAGGCGATCCTCGGGCACCGCAACAGGGGCTTCCTACAAGTTGCGGATGCAGTTTTGTAACGGCAGAAATGCAGATACAGCTTTAAAGATGTCCGAACATTGGAGGAAACTATGGGCTTTGACAGTCTGCTGGGCAACCCCCGGCTGAAGGAGAATCTGGCCGCCGGGGCAGGAAGAGGGAAGACCTCCCACTGCTACCTCATCTCCGGTCCCGCCGGCTCCGGAAAAAAGACCCTTGCACGGCTTTTGGCAGCTGCCATCCTGTGTGAAGGGGAGAATAAGCCCTGCCTTTCCTGCAGCCACTGCCGAAAGGTCATGGCTGACACCCATCCGGACTTTATCACCGTCACCGACCCCAAGCACACCAAGATCCTGGTGGAGCAGGTGCGGAGGATCCGGGAGGATGTATTTATCCGCCCCAATGAGGGCAGCAAAAAAATCTATCTTTTCGCCCAGGATATCCGGGACGAGGGCCTCAACGCCCTTTTGAAGGTGCTGGAAGAACCCCCCAGCTACGGCGTATTTATGCTTCTGACGGAGCATCCGGAGCAGATCCTCACCACCGTCAGGTCCCGAAGCACCGAACTACGGCTGCAGGCACTGCCAGAGGATACTCTGCGGCAGGCACTGTCCCGGGATTTCCCCGATGCAGACCCTCAGACCCTTAACGCCGCCATTTTCCGCAGCGGTGGCTATCTGGGGCAGGCGAAAGCTTATCTGTCCGGCGGTACCGGACTTTCCCCGGAAACCGTGGCGTTTTGTAAAAGCTTTGCCTCCGGGGACAGCCTGGAGCTGCTGCAGGTCACCGTTCCCATGGAAAAATGGAAACGGGACAAGGTAAGCACAGAGCTGGGGGTATGGCTGGAGCTGGTGCAGCAGGCACTTCTGTACCGGTCCGGAGTCACGGCGGTGCTGCCCCTTGCCCGGGAAATGGCCCTGGCCCGGCGGCCTGAAGAACTGCTGGACGCCGCAAAGCTCCTGCGAAAAAGCATCCATTACGCCCTGTCTAATGTAAACTGCGCCACCGTCATGTGGCATCTTTATTGGGCGTTGAAATAACCCAAAGGAGAAAAACATGGAAAACGAGACAAATACCCAGCCGGTCACCCCTGTTGAGGTGGTGGACATCCAGTTCCGGCAGGGACAAAAGGTATATTATTTTGATCCGGCAGGGATCTCCTGCAAGGCGGGAGATCATGTGATCATCGATACCGCCCGGGGCGCTGAATACGGCATCTGTACCGCCGGGAACCACCAGGTACATCCTGCAGAGGTGGTGGCACCCCTGCGCAAAGTGATCCGCCTTGCCACAGAGCAGGACCAGAAGATCGCCAAGGCCAACAGGGCAAAGGAAAAGCATGCCTTCACCGTGTGCCTGGACAAGATCCGGGAGCATCAGCTGGATATGCAGCTGGTGTCCGCCGAGTGTGCCTTTGACGGCAGCAAGATCCTGTTCTTCTTCACTGCCGACGAACGGGTGGATTTCCGGGAGCTGGTAAAGGACCTTGCCAGTTCTTTCCACTGCCGCATCGAGCTACGGCAGATCGGTGTCCGGGATAAGGCAAAAATGGTAGGCGGTCTGGGCATCTGCGGCAGACCCTTCTGCTGCGCAAGCTTTTTGGACGATTTCCAGCCGGTGTCCATAAAAATGGCAAAGACCCAGAATCTGAGCCTGAACCCCACCAAGATCTCCGGCACCTGCGGACGGCTGATGTGCTGCCTGAAATACGAGCAGGACGCCTATGAGGATCTGATCCGCTCCAGCCCCAAGGCAGAATCCTTTGTGGACACCCCTGACGGCAGAGGTACCGTTGTGGAGGTGGACCTACTGCGGCAGCGGGTGAAGGTGCGGATGGAGGAGCAGACAGACACCATCGGTATCTATCACAACAGCGAAATTGCCGTTCTGCGCAACGGCAAGGCAAAAAAGAACGATCCCCCCATCCCGGCAGACCTTGCACCCATTTCCGGGGGCGGTAAGCGCCGCCGTTTCCAGCCGGAGCTGGAGGAAACTCCCCGGCTGCTGGATCCCATCAAGTTCCGCTACAGCACAGAGACCGTGGCAGAGGGCGTGGAGGAAAGCAAACAGGCGCAGCCGGCACAGAAAGCCGAGCAAACCCCGGAGGGCGAGAAGAAGCCCCAGCGCAGCCGCAACAACCGTCGCCGCCGGACCGACAATAAGCCCAAGCAGGAACAGCCCCCCAATGCAGAAGCTACCCCCAAGAAGGTACCCGGGGAAGGGGCAGGGGAGAAGCCCAATAAGCCCCGGCGACGCAATCACCACCGCCGCCACAGACCCGGCGGCAACAGTGGCAATAACGCCCCCGAAGCATAAACAAAAAAGCTGCCTAAGGGCAGCTTTTTTTGTCG
>JAGAMQ010000094.1 GCA_017624645.1 Oscillospiraceae bacterium | reverse complement strand
TCCACTCACGCCCGCAGGCATTTCACATTGCGAAGCAATATTTCTCACGCGAAGCGTATTTCACAAATCCGCAAGGATTTATTTCGCTGAAAAACCGCAAGAGCGGTTTTTCTGGTACGCCAGGAGGGACTCGAACCCCCGACCTACTGCTTAGAAGGCAGTTGCTCTATCCAGCTGAGCTACTGGCGCATTTGGATGGAGCGGGTGACGGGAATCGGACCCGCGTATCCAGCTTGGAAGGCTGGTGTTCTACCATTGAACTACACCCGCAAATCCGCTTCCTGGCTAATTCAGCTATGAAATAATAGCATATAACTTTCCTTCTGTCAAGGTTGAATTGCAAGAATTTCCGGTATTTTTTTATAAATCACATCTGCAACGGCTCCCTGAGCACAATCACACACATTTTCATACCGGTCTGCAATAACACCGTCACTGGGACAAAAAGCATAATCCGCGTTGTCCAGCATGGTAAGATCGTTCTCCGCATCTCCCACGCACACCAGATATTTTCTGCCCAGTGCCTTTTGCAGCGCTCTTCCGGAATTGCCCTTGGAGCAGCCGGCGGCATGAAAATCCGTGATCCGGGTGGCAGACCGGAAAAATACCAGCTTCTCCCCCCATCGCTCCATCACCCACCGGATGGTTTCCTCCATTTGCTCTACCTCGCCGGGCAACACCTGGTACATGGAAGACACCGTCTGCTCCCGGAACTGACCGTATACGGAAAATTTCAGGAACGGGCCGGGTATTTCTTCCAAGGAGGCATATTTCCATGCACAGCCGTTAAACGCACAAAATCGCTCCCAGCCGGCATCCTCATGGAGCAGGTAGTGGGCATCCTGTGCCTGTACCTCCACATGCAGGTGGGAAAAACGGTCCTGCAGGGACTGCAGCAATGTAATAGGAAGATCAATGGGGCAGGGCTGGGTCAGAGTGCCGGTTTCCTTGTCATAGCCGGCGCTGCCGTTATACAGCAAAAGGGGCGCGTTTACCGGCACCTGGGGCAGGAGTCTGCCCTGGCTCATGGGCACGCTTCTGCCGGTGTTCACCGTAAATTTTCCCCCGTTTTCCATAAACCATTGGATGGCATCTAGATTTCTTTGGGGTATGGTGCTGTCCGGCGCGGTGAGAGTCCGGTCAAAATCCACCGTGAGCAATACATCTGAAAACATAAAACGCCCCTTACATCATTCTTTCCAGCTTCTCCAGTACTTCCCTGAAATAAGGGGGCAGCTCTGCCACCACCACCACAGGGTGTCCGTCCCGGGGGTGCTGAAAACACAGAACACCGGCATGAAGCACCTGACTGGACTGGCCCAGCTCCGGTTTTTTACTGCCATAGACTGTATCTCCCAAAATCGGGTGACCGATGTACGCCATATGCACCCGGATCTGATGGGTCCTGCCGGTTTCCAGCCGGCACCGCACATGGGTATAGCCACGGTAGCGCTTAATGACCTCCCAATGGGTCACGGCATTTCGGCTGTTTCGCTGGGTCACGCACATTTTCTTCCGGTCGGTGGGATGTCGTCCGATGGGGGCGTCCACGGTGCCTGCGTCCTCCTTGAGGTTTCCCCGGACAATGCACTCATAGGTCCGGGCCATGGTGTGGTCCTTCAGCTGGGAGGCAAGCATCACATGGGCGTGATCATTTTTCGCCACCGCCAAAAGTCCAGAGGTATCCTTATCAATGCGGTGGACGATGCCCGGGCGCAGCTGGCCGTTGATGGCAGAAAGATTCTCTCCCATGGCATACAGAAGACCGTTGACCAACGTATCGTCCTGATGACCGGCGGCAGGGTGCACCACCAGTCCCTTGGGCTTGTTGATCACCAGCACATCCTGGTCTTCGTAGACGATCTCCAAAGGGATGTCCTTAGGCACGATATACGTTTCCTTGGGTTCGGGGAGCTCCACACGGATCTGGTCACCGGGATTCAGTTTGTCGTTTTTCTTGCCGGGTCTGCCGTTACGGGTGACGCACCCCTCCTCCAGCAGCCGCTGCGCGGCGCTGCGGGTCAATCCCTCACCGCAGCGGGCAAGGAAGGCATCCAGCCGTTCCCCGGGGATATCCGCATACAGGATCATTTTTTCTCATCCTTCCAGAATTTCCTGTTAAAGAACACAAGGCTCACCATCAACGCAATACAGCCGCAGCAGATAAAGCAGTCCGCCACATTGAATACCGGGAAGCGAATAAACTCCACCTCGATCATATCCACCACAAAGCCCAGGCGCAGCCGGTCGATCATATTGCCCAGACCTCCGGCATACACTGCGGCGATGCACCACTTTTCAAACCGGGAAAAACCCATTTTTCCCGTGGAAAACTCCCAGATCAACGCCCCGGTGAACAGGGCAAACACCAAAAGGAACAGCCATTGCTGTCCCTGAAAGGAGGAAAATGCCGCACCGGTGTTCTGCACATAGGTCAGGTGGAACACACCGGGCAGCACCTCCACCCGGGAAAACAGAGGGATCTGTGCCACCACTGCCAGCTTTGTCAGCTGATCGGCAGCCACGATCCCCAACCCCATCAATACCATAAATATATATTCCATAGAATACTCCCTCAAATTCCTATTTATCCTTTCGTTACGGGTGCATTTTATCATCTGGAAAAAGGAATGTCAAACCCCCGGGAACTTTTCCTTGCAAGAGGGCACGCTTTTCTGTATAATAGTAGTATCAAACCTACGGAGGTCGTAATATGAAAGCCTTTCTGAAAAATTACGGGGCTGTCCTTTGCATGCTGGCTGCCATCGTGGCAGGCTGCATTGTAGGTGCCGTTTGGCCCGGTGCCACCGTCCTGAAGCCCCTGGGCACCCTGTTTATCAACATGATGTTCTGCATCGTTGTGCCTATGGTGTTCGCTTCCATTGCCGGCGCTGTGGCAAATATGGGCAACCGGAAACGGGCAGGCAAGATCATGGGCGTAACAATCGGCACTTTTGTGGTTACCGGTGCCATCGCCGCCCTCATCATGTACCTTGTCATGCAGGTATTTCCCCCGGTGCTACAGCCCTGGACTGAGCTTCCCTCGGAGGAAATGGGCGAATACGCCAGTATCTCCCAGCTCATCGTGAATTTCTTCACCGCGGAAGACTTTGTGGGGCTTCTCAGCCGCCGTGCCATGCTGCCGCTGATCGTGTTCTCCGTGCTGTTCGGCTTTGCCGTGAACCTCAACGGTGGCAAGGAAAGCACCATGGGAAAGTGGCTGGAGGACCTTTCCAATGTAATGATGAAGTTTGTCAAGCTCATCAGCTACTATGCTCCCATCGCTTTCTTTGGCTTCTTCGCAGACCTGGTGGCTACCTACGGCCCCAAGATCACCGCTGACTACGGCAGAGCCATGGTCGCCTACTACCCCCTGTGCTTTATTTATGTGTTTACCGCATTCCCTCTCTTCGCCCTCATCGGCGGCGGCAAGGACGGTCCCCGGGAGATGTTCCGGCACATTCTGAAGCCCGCCATGGTATCCCTTGGCACCTGCTCCAGCGTCGCCACCATCCCCACCAACATGGAGGCGGCAAAGGAGACCGGCATCAGCAAGGATGTTTCCGACATCGTCCTGCCTTTGGGTGCTACCATGCACATGGACGGCTCCTGCTTCTCCTGTGTGCTGAAGATCGCCTTTGTGTTCGGTGTCTTCGGCAAGCCCTTCGGGCTGGATATGCTGATCCCCGTAATCCTTGTGGCTGTGCTGTCCTCCGTGGGCATGTCCGGTGTTCCCGGGGGCGGCTACATCGGTGAGTACATCATCTGCTCCATCTTCTTCCCGGAGCAGATCGCCCTGGCTTTCCCCATTCTTGTGACCATCGGCAATCTGGTGGATCCTCCCGCCACCATGATCAACGCCGCCGGTGACTATGTGGTCAGCTTCATCGTGTCCCGTTTCGTGGACGGTAAGAACTGGCTCCGGGATCACCTGCTGGCAAAAAAATAATGCATCTGGGCTTCTGCCCCGTGCCGGAGGGCACGGGGCATTTTCCTTTTTTGCCACGGATACTCACCACCTTATAATAGGCAAAAAGCCTTAATAGGCGCTCTCTATTAAAAAGTGGGAATATTTTCAAATTTTTTTGGAAAAAATACTTGCAAAATGCCTTGACATCTTATATAATGGTTCGGCATGGGCAAAAATGCCCATAGTATTACACCACACACCCGGTGATCGCACCCCCAAGTGTCCGAAAGGGCGGGCCGTGCGAGATTGAAGCGGGGTGGAGGAAAAACAAAAGGAGAAAACAAAAATGGCTGTCGTATCTATGAAGCAACTGCTGGAGGCCGGTGTACACTTCGGTCACCAGACCCGTCGTTGGAACCCCAAAATGGCTCCCTACATCTACACGGAGCGCAACGGTATCTACATCATCGACCTGCAGAAGACCGTGAAGAAGCTGGAGGAGGCTTATAACTTCGTCCGCGAGACCGCTGCTAACGGCGGTAACATCCTGTTCGTCGGCACCAAGAAGCAGGCACAGGACGCTATTAAGGAAGAGGCTGCCCGTTG
>JAGAMQ010000093.1 GCA_017624645.1 Oscillospiraceae bacterium | reverse complement strand
GCGAGGTGATGGTCACCACCAATTTCTGTCTGATCTGCGGTGAGATCACCACCCAGGCACAGGTGGACTATGAGAACGTGGCACGGCAGGTGATCGCCTCCATCGGCTACACCGACCCCGCCACCGGCTTCAGTGCCGATACTGTGGAGATTCTGTGTAAGGTCCACACCCAGTCTGCCGACATTGCTATGGGTACCAACGATGAGGTGGGCGGTGCCGGTGACCAGGGTATGATGTTTGGCGGTGCCTGCACCCAGACCCCCGAAAAGATGCCCCTGCCTGCCGCCCTTTCCCGGGCGCTGGCCAATCGTCTGACCCAGTGCGTCCGGAGCAATGACCTGCTTCGCCCCGACGGAAAGACACAGGTGAGCATCGAGTTTGATGAAGATGGCAATGTGGTGGGCGTGGATACCGTGGTGGTGTCTGTGATGCACACCGAGGATTTTGAGATCAGCGAGCTGCGCCGTTATATCCGGGAGGGTGTCATTGCTCCCGTTCTTCAGCAGTACGGTTTTGACATTGCCGATGTGGCACATATCCATATCAATCCCACCGGAAAGTTCGTCATCGGCGGACCCGACGGCGACACCGGTCTGACGGGACGCAAGATCATCGTGGATACCTACGGCGGCTACTTCTCCCACGGCGGCGGAGCGTTTTCCGGTAAGGATCCCACCAAGGTGGACCGCTCCGCAGCCTATATGGCGCGGTACATGGCAAAGAATCTGGTGGAGGCAGGTCTTGCCACCCAGGTACAGGTACAGCTTGCCTACGCCATCGGTGTGGCAGAGCCGGTGTCTGTCCGGGTAGACAGCTACGGCTCCGGTAAGCTTCCGGACGAAGAACTGACTGCTTTGCTGCGTAGGACCTGTGACCTGACCCCTGCGGGAATCATCCGCAAGCTGCAGCTTCGCCGTCCCATCTACAGCGCCACAGCCCGGGACGGCCACTTCGGTGTGGCAGACCGCCCTTGGGAAGCCACAGATCTGGCGCAGGAACTGAAGCAGCTGGCAAACATCTGATCTTTTTGCGCCTTTGGAATACAAGGCGCAAAATTTCTTTTATTTTTAGAATTTGTTCAAGACATTTTTCAGAGTTTCTGTTATAATAGGCATAAATAGTGTAAGGAGGATTTGCAATGAAGTATCGCATAAAGGGATGTTTATGCTTTATGTTGGCCCTTTGCCTCCTGTGCAGTACAGGCTGCGGTGCCCGGGAGCTTCCTCCTGAAACATCTCCTTCTACAGAGGAAAGCACTACAGCCGCTACCACTGCCCCCTATGTGGATGCCAATGAAAAAAGTCGGGCGGAGCAGACGGTGGCAGCCTTTGCCGAGGCAAACGATATTCCCTATGAAGCATATCCTCCCAGACTGATTGAGCTGTTGGCACGCAATCCCGAAACAGAGGAATTCGTGCTGGAATTTCCCCAGGAATACGGCAGACTCCATGAGGTGGACCTGCAAGAGCATGCCGGCTCGGAGGAAGTCCCGTTGTTTCTGCAGTGGGACAAACGCTGGGGGTATAAAATCTACGGTTCCGGTGTGGCGGGGCTGACGGCCTGCGGTCCCCTGTGCCTGTCCATGGCTGCCTTTTACCATACCGGTGACGAGAATATGACCCCGGAGGATATCATCGATTTTGCCAAGCAGGAGGGGTACTGCGTACCCGGCAGCGGTTCTTCCTGGAAGCTGATCAGCGAGGGAGCGAAAAAGCTGGGGCTGACTGTTCGGGAGCTTACCCTTTCAGATGGGGATATCAAGCAGGCACTGGATAACAATGAACCGGTGATCCTCATTATGGGACCCGGAGATTTTACACAGGTAGGACACTTTATTTTGGTCCGTGGCTACGATGCCCAAACCGGGCAGCTGCTGATCAATGACCCCAACAGCCGCATCAATTCCCAAAAAGGCTGGGAATTCTCCCGGATCAAGGATCAGATCCGCAATCTATGGGCCATTGGACCTGGCCGGTGAAGAAGGAAGAAAGATATGAAAAAGAAAAATTTATGGAATATTTTCTGTGGAGCAGCGTTGGGGCTTCAGCTGCTGGCGGAAGGCACTGCCATGTACCATGTCCTGCGGCTGAATATGCTGCCGGATCTGTATGTGGCCATATTGGCTGGCGGTTTTTTACTGCTGACACTGCTTAGCGCAGGATTGCTGTTTTTGCATGGTAAGAAGCCGGTAAGCACCCTTCGCAGGATCCTTGGGATGGTCCTTGCGTTGTTGATCGCGGCAGGCAGCTGCGCTTTGGTGTATGTAACGGATCAGCTCCATGACACCATGGAGGGAATCGCGGACCCCTCCGTATCCACAGCCAGCCGGAATGTGTATGTTTTGAAGGAAAACGGTGCAAAGGATCTTTCGGATGCCCGGGACTATACCTTTGGGTATGTGCTGGGATATGATACGGAAAATACCGATAAGACCCTGCAGGTTTTGGAAAAGGAATTGGGAAAGATCGTTGTCACCCAGGGCTTTGACACGGTGTTTGCCATGGTGGACGCCCTGTATGCCGGGAGTATCGACGCGCTGATTCTCAACGATGCCTACCTAACCATTTTTGAGGATTGGGTTGGGTATGAGGATTTCGGTGAACGGACCCGGGTGCTTTATACTGCCCTTATAGAGGAAGAGAAGCCGGATCCTGTTCCGGAAACTACCCAGCAGGAAACGGTACAGTCCGGCAAGCCGGATTCGGAGCTTCCTGTTACGGAGCGTCCCTTCCTGATCTATCTGAGCGGCTCCGACACCCGGTATAAAAAGCTGGGCAGCAAGACTCGCAGCGATGTGAATATTTTGGCGGCGGTGAATCCTTTGACTAAGCAGGTTTTGCTGCTCAATACCCCCCGGGATTACTATGTGGAAAATCCTGCAGGCGGGGGAGCACTGGATAAGCTGACCCACTGTGGCATCTACGGTACGGAGAACTCCGTAGAGGCACTGGAAAACCTGTACAATACATCTATTGACGGCTATGCAAAGATCAATTTTGCAGGCTTTGAAACCCTCATCGATGAAGTGGGGGGTGTAACGGTTTACTCCACCAAGGGCTTTACCTCCGGAGGTATTACTATTGTCAAGGGAAACAATACCCTGAACGGAAAGGAAGCACTGATCTTTGCCAGAGAGCGCTACAGCCTTTCCGGAGGTGACCGGGATCGGGGCAAAAACCAAATGAAGATTCTGGAAGCGGTGATCAAGAAGCTGACCACAAGTACGGCACTGATCTCCAATTACGCGGACATTTTGAGAAGCCTGAAGGGGATGCTGAAGACGGATATCTCCACAGAGGATATCAGCGCATTGGTGAAGCTCCAGCTGGAAGAAATGCCCCAGTGGGAAGTGCTGACCTTCGCGGTCAGCGGAAAGACCGGCAAGGATAAAAACTACTCCATGCCGGGCCTGAAGGCATCTGTGATGTATCAGGATGAAGCGCTGGTGGCGCAGGCATCTGACCTGCTGGCAAGAATGTTGGCAGGTCAGACCCTTACAGAAGCGGATATGAAGATCTCCTAAAAAATCGGGGGCAGCCCATGTGATGGGCTGCCCCCGATTATGTCATTGCCTCTATTACAGGATCAGACAGATAAGTCCTGCTGCTCCTTCATTGACGATCTTGGTCAGACTGGACCGAAACCGACTGCGTACCTCCTCCGGCAGACCCACCAGCTTGGCGGTGAGACCTTCCTGAATCAGAGCATAAACGGATTTTCCAAAGATATTGCTGCTCCAAAGCTTGTCGGGATCCTCTCCCTTGAGGTAATCCAAAAGCTCCCGGGATTGCTTTTCATCGCCCACCATGGGATTGATCTGGGTGTCGATGTCCACACGGATCATGTGGATGGAGGGGGCGCCTGCCCGAAGCTTCACGCCGTAACTTCCGTTTTTGTGGAGAAGCTCCGGCTTTTCCAAAGTCATTTCTCCGGCAGTGGGCATCACCACGCCGTAGCCGGTGGCTTTGACGGAAGAGAGTGCGTCGGAAATCTTGTCGTATTCCTCCTTAACGGCAGACAGCTCCCTCAGCAGCTGAAGCAGCTGGGCATCATTTTCAATGGTCATGCCGGCATGGGTGGAAAGAATCTCATAGAAAAGCTGCTCCGGTAATCCCAAAGCGCAGACCACCGTTCCGGTGGCAAGATCCATCTTCCGCAGGGAAAGATCCTGTATATGCTCCAGCTCCCGCAGACCGCTGAGAATGTCCGGTGCCTGGGCAAGGGATTGGATCTGTCCGGCGCGCTGCAGCAGAGCGTTATACAGAGCTGCCTTTACCGGATGCTCCGATTCCAGTGCATCCAACCAACGGGGCAGATGAATGTGCAGCTGCTGCATAGGGAAGGCGTACAGAAGCTGGGTCAGAAGCTGCCGGATGCCTCCTTCGTCCAATGCCTGACAGTCGGCAATGGCAGCTTCGATACCAAATTGCTGCCGTAGCTGTTCCTTTACCGCCAAAGCGGCATCGCCACCCGGCTCCCGACTGTTGATGATCACAAGAAAAGGCTTTCCTGTTGCCTGCATATCCCGGATAGCGCGCCCTTCTGCTTCTATATAATCCTTTCGGGGGATATCTGTCACAGTGCCATCGGTGGTGACCACAAGTCCGATAGAACAGTGCTCCTGCATGACCTTTTGGGTACCCAGCTCCGCGGCATCGGTCATGGGGATCTCGTGGTCAAACCACGGTGTGGTGACCAGACGCACCTGATCCTCCTCATAGGCACCTGCAGCGCCGTCTACCATGTAGCCAACGGAATCGATCATCCGCACTTGCAGCTGGGAGGTGCCGTCGGGGGAGATTTTTACAGCCTCCTCGGGAACGAACTTTGGTTCACTGGTCATGATGGTCCTTCCCGAACCGCTTTGGGGGAGTTCATCCTTTGCCCGTTCCGCCCGATAGGGGTCTTCGATGTTAGGGATCACCAAAAGCTCCATGATCCGTTTGATGAGTGTGGATTTTCCGGTCCGCACCGGACCCACAACGCCTATGTAGATATTTCCGCCGGTTCGCTTTGCAATATCTGCGTAAATGTTTTCCATAGCCAGCCTCCTTGATCTTCCGGCAGGAGGCCCGCTCCTGCCATGCTTTACCAAAGAGTATGTCCCCGGGGAAGAGAATAGAACGGCAAGGGAGAAAAAGCAAAAAAATCGTAAAAATAACATTTGACAAATCTCTTAAATGCCTATATAATATCTAGGCACGACTATGAGGAGGAGAACGCTATGCTGCTGGACCTGAAAGAGATCATCCATGAGTCCGGTGCGTCGGTAAGCTTCTCCGAAGGCGTGGATCTGAGCGATCTTCTGTTTGGAACCTGCTATCCTGTAACGGAGCCGGTCATCGCCCGGGGTACGGTACGCAATACTGCCGGTGTTCTGGTGATGCAAGGCACCATTACCACTTGCCTGCATGGGGTCTGTGACCGCTGTGCCGGTGAGTTCTCCAGAGAAATCGAGATTCCTTTGGATGTGGTACTGGTAGAGGAGCTTTCCAACGAAGACAGCGAGGATGAGTGGGTATTCCCTTTGGAAGCAGATGCGGCAGACATGGAGGAAATTGTACGGACAGTGTTCGTACTGAATATGGACTCCAAGCTGCTGTGCAAACCGGACTGTCAGGGCCTGTGCTGCCGATGCGGCAAGAATCTGAACGACGGTCCCTGCAGCTGTCAAAAAGAGTTGGATCCCCGTTTTGCTGCTTTGCGGCAGCTTCTCGAGAAGTAATTTATAGATTACTGCCATAAAGCAGTTTAACCAAGGAGGTGTCATCCATGGCTGTCCCTAAGTGTAAAGTGTCCAAGGCCCGTCGCGATAAGCGCCGCGGTGGTAACTGGAAG
>JAGAMQ010000092.1 GCA_017624645.1 Oscillospiraceae bacterium | reverse complement strand
GCCTTTGAGCAGGACGGGACTGCGTCGGTATACCAGCCGGATCCGGCTGAGTACTCTGCGAAGCTTTTCCATCGTCGGCCCCCCCTTGTGGTTTCGTAGGAAATTTACACTTTATTGTAACGATTTTTTTTCCACTTAACAAGAGGGAATTTGCGATTTTTTGTATTTTTTTCAAAAAAATTTTTATCGGAAGCATAAGTATCCCTGTAATATGGAAAAAATAACGCCAAAATCCGGCAAAAAATGGCCGGAGCCATCTGCCTGCGGAGCTTTCCCACAACAATATTCCCACAGGCAGACCGGCAAAGCAACCCAGCCGCAGATCTCCCCGGCATATCCCAAAACCCACTATCAGCCATGCATATGCTGCCCCAAGGATAAACAGAAGGTCTGCAATCTGGGGGATCCGGGAACGGAGGGGGCGTAAAAAGCCGTAGTAAGCCCCCAGCAGCAGTCCCAGTACACCGGCACTTGCAAAATGCCGCAGCGCCTCTGCCGGGATCATCCCAGCAGCCGGTGCCAGAAGCCACCGGATTTGGCAGTTGCCTCGTATACCAGAGCATGGACCTGCCCATCCACATCTACCTGCCCGTTTTCCACCGACAGGGTCTTCAGCTGCAGCTGCTGTCCGTGTACCGTCAGCTGTCCCAATGCGGTCTGCAGCACCACAGCAGAATCGTCAAAGCTGAGGATCTCCGTAACCCCGGTCATGGTCAGCTTATTCCGCTGACGAAGAGTCAGATTATGTTCCTGAAACGGCTGTACCTCCGCCATCGTCATCCCTCCTTTTCCTTCTGTTCAGCCTATGCACAAAAACCGGATGAAATGCGAAATGGTTGACTTATTCCTGATAGGGTGCTATGATTCAGATAGAACGAAAGGAGTGTTTTCTATGAATGTACCGGCAAATGATATTATGCGTTCCCCCTGGCTGTGGGACAAGGAACCCTTTCAAATCGCAGACAATATGTACTATGTAGGCAACAAGGATGTTTCCTGCCACCTGTTTGATACCGGGGAAGGGTTGCTCCTGCTGGATGCTTCCTATCCCCAGGCATCCTATCAGCTGCTGGAATCCGTCCGGGCATTGGGCTTTGATCCCCATGACATCAAATGGATCCTCCACAGCCACGGACATATCGATCACTTCGGCTGTACCCGGATGCTCACGGAGAAGTTCGGCTGCAAGACCTATTTCCCGGAGCTGGATCTGCCGCTGTTGGATGAGAAACGGGAGCTGAACTGGCACGAAGAGTTCGGGATTCCCTATGAACCGCCCTACGACCTGTATTTCAAGCCGGATGTGCTGATGAAGCCCGGTGATGTACTGACCTTCGGCAATACCACGGTGGAGTGCTATGCCGCTGGTGGACATACCCCCGGCACGATGTGCCTGCGTTTTTTGCTTCCCGGCGGATTGGTAGCAGCCATGCACGGCGGTGTGGGAGTGAATACGTTGTCGTCTGCCTACAGCAAAAAAAGAGGCATAGGCAGAGTGTGGCGGGACACTTTTATCCGGGATGTCAATAACCTTGTGGGTCTGAAGGTGGACATTGTGTTGGGCAACCATCCGGATCAGAGCGGTACCTTCAAAAAGCAGGCGGGGATGACGGCTGACTGCAATCCCTTTATCGACCCTGCGGAGTGGGACCGGTTGATGACCACCTTGCAGAAGCGTTGGCAAAGACTGGAGGAGGAAGATCCCATCCAGGGCTGAGCAAATCCTAATGTAGATAAAAGCCGCTTGCCGGGGATCCGGCAAGTGGCTTTGTGTTTTTACTGTGCCTTATGGTTGTCTGCTTCGCAAGCCCGGGAAAGGGAATGAATCTTGACACGGCAGATGCTTTCCATTATAATGAAAAAGTGCAAAAAATCATTGTTTTTTCTGCTGACAATTCCAATATTCCAAGAAAAACCATTGTGCAGGAAAGGAGCGGACAGTATCTGTGTTTCCCAAATATGAGTACCGCAATACCTCTATCAATGTATATGTATGGGATCGGCTCGCCACCTATCCTGCCCGTTTTCATAAGCATTTGGAGGCGCTGCTGGTGAAAAGCGCCACAGCCAAGGTCACCATTGACGGGAAGCCCTACACCCTGTACCCCGGGGATGTGTATGTGGCCTTTCCCAATGTGCTACATTCTTTGGAGCGCTCTGATTCTCAGGTGATCGTGGTGATCGCGGATTTTGAGCTGTATCAGGCATTTCACGACATTTTGGTGCACACCGCCCCGGACCCTCCGGTGCTGCGAAAGGGGACATTTCCCCAGGAGGTATATGCCATCTTTGAACGGATGGGACAGCTTTACCATAGCGAGCTGCCCCATAAGCAGAGTGTCCTTGCTGGCTATGCCAATGCATTGCTGGGTGAGCTTATGGGCAGTATGCACCTTTGTAAGCGCAATGTAGGCGATGGCCTTCTGCAGCAGCTGATCTTCTATTTTCTGCAAAACTATACCCGGGATCTGACCCTGGAGGATGTGGCACGGGAGCTGAACTACAGCAAGTATTATATCTCCCGGGTGGTAAGCAATACCTTCGGCTGCAATTTCCGAACCCTCATTAACACCTACCGGGTGAGTATGGCACAGAATCTTTTGGTATCCAGCGCCAAATCCATCAGCGAGATCGCCTTGGAGTGCGGCTTCCAAAACCAAAGCTCCTTTAACCGGATCTTCTTAAAGCACAGTGACATCACCCCGGGAGAGTACCGGCGGAAAATGGGACCGCCCCCGGAAAAACCTATCCTACATACCCGATAAAAACGGCGCTGCCCAAGAGCAGCGCCGTTTTTATGACATGGATATTTCTTAATAGATGCAAAGGATGAGCCGGTACCACAGGCGCTTGAAAAGGTTCTGCTTTTTTAGCTGCGCCACAGCAGTTTCCCGGAAGGAAAGGAAGCTGTTAAGCTCCTGCTCCGTCAGAGTGTACTGGCTGAATTTTGCCTTTTGCGCCAGAGTAAACAGTTCTCGGGGCGGCGTTTTATTCAGGATGCGGCACAGCCATACCGTGTCCTGCCAGCGGGCAAGGGCTTGCCGGTTGGTGTTGCCTTGGGTAAGCTTTCGCCTGTGCAGCCATAGCCGCAGCTTCCATTGTCCCCATGCTGCACCCAAAGTTCCCAGTGTTCCTATCAGCACCCACAAAAGGGGCAGCACCCATGGGCGTTCCTGCCGCCGGTCACCGGAAACAGGACTTGCCGGACGATTCGGTGCCGGTGGGGTGTTCTCCGGTTGGGAGGGGCTGGATGGCTGGGTGTGTACAGGGATTTCCTCATTGGGCTGGGTGGGGGCCGTGGTCTGTACCGTGGGCTGCTCCAGGGCAGAGGGGGTGGCTTCGAGAATCGCCCAGCCGTAGCCGGGAAGCCAGTATTCTGCCCATGCGTGGGCTTGCTTGCCCCGAACCACAGCGGTGATGCCGTCTTCCACATCTACCATGTAGCCGGTGACATACCGGGCGGGGATCCCCGCTGCTCTCAGAAGCACCGTTGCTGCCGAGGCAAAGTGGACACAGTAGCCGGTATCACTGGATTCCAAAAACCACCGGGCAAAATCTGTGTACCGTCCGGGCATCCGTTTGGTCTGCAGATCGTAGCTGGCGCTGTTTCGCACATAGGTGCCGATGCGCTGCACTACCTCGTAGTGATCCGTTTCATCGCCGATGATCTCCGTCAGCAGCGTCTTCGCCCATTTCCAGGTATCCTCCGGCAGGTCCACGCACTGATCCAACTGATTCGCTGCCCATATGCGGACATCCTCCGGCAGTTGGGGATCCAGCCCCGGCTTTTGGTCCGGAAGCTTGTAACCGCCGTATTGGCTTTTCCACACACGGTACTTTTCCTTCATTACGCTGCTGTCCGGGGGTACCACGGTGGAGAAGGAATACATAGAAAGCCGTTCTTCGTTTTTCATGCCCCGGTACAGTTTGTTGACGGTGGCGTTACGGATATAGTAGGGCACATATAGCATCTGATGGGCGTACTTGGTGGTGATTACCACGCTGCCCACATAATCCATGTCAGCAGTATCTGGCCAGGGAAGATGCCATTCCTGCTGAGTGTCATACCATTGGGTGCCGCTGTAACCGTCCAAAGCCCTGCCCCGGAGGTACAGGGTCCCCGTGTAGCGGGTATTGACCCGCATCACCTCTGTGCCGGATTCCAGCCGGATGCCGATTCGGGTCAGGTCTACGGTCCCACCGTCAACACCGTTGCCGGTGTAGGTGGTCTGTCCCGTTACCCGGTCCCAAAGCTGTTCCAAAGGAGATTCTCCAAAGAGGGTCTGGCAAAGCTGTCTTGCCTGCTGCTGTCCCTGGTAAGTGGATTCCGGTACGGCAAGGAACAAGATGCCCAATGCCAGCACAATGGGGACTGATACCATGAGGGTCAGCCGGTTTGCCTGCCGGGTATCCTGCTGTCGGGAATGGGAGGTAAACAGCAGGATGAAAAAGACCGCAAGAAACACAAACAGCAGCCCAAGATCCGGCAGCGTGTCCGTGACCACAAAGCAGGTAAGCACCGGCAGGATCCCGGGCAAACAGGCCAGGATGGAGGATTTTCCCCGGCACACCGTCCATATGGTAACAAGGGTCAGTAAAATAGCCAAAAGACAGATAAAGTCCGGCAGACAGCGATCCAGCTGGGCCGCACTTTGGTTGCTCCACCGGACAACAGGCCAGCTGTAGCCACTGTGAAATACTACACTGACCCGATATAAAAGGGCTTCCGCACCTTTCTCCAGCATCCCCGACTGCCACAGAAAGCCTGCTCCCAGCGCCAGAGCCCCCAAGGGCACCAACGACAGCCGAAAGCAGTAACAGAAGCCTGCCGCCAAGGCGGTGACGGCGCAAAGCAAAGCCACCAGCCAAAGGTCCACCATGGGCAGAGAAAAGCCGGTGCATAGACAGCCTATGGCGGAAAAGCCCAACAGGGATGCCAAAAGAGCGCCTTGCAGCCATGTAAAGATCCGCTGCTTCATCCCGGCTCACCTCCAATGTAGCAGGCAAGACTGCTCCGCTCCTCCGGAGGGATCGCCTCCCCCTTGGTGGCAGGGGTGGCAAGGAGGGTGCGCAGCATCTGCTCCTGAGAGGGGACGTCTGTCACAGGCAGGGTCAAGCATCCTTTTTCCACATGACAAACCACCTGATGGGTCAGCTCCTGTTCCAAAAGCCGGGAGCTGAGATACAGGAGTCTACCCAGCTTCCGGTCCAGTTCCTCCGGGGTTCCGGAGAGGGTCAGGGTCAGCTGCAGCTCCTTTTGTACAGGCTCCATAGCCTCCCGGTAAATGAGCTTTCCGGTCTTTGCGGCCATTTTCCAGTGGATGTTCCGAAGATCATCCCCGGGACGGTACAGCCGAAGATCGTGGTTTTCCGAGAAACCGCCTCCGGGCTTGGGACGCCACAGGGTCACAGTCCTTTGCGCCACCGTGGCAGGCAGATCCTGGGCGATAGGCCGGGGCCATACATACAGAGCTCTCTCCGGATGATTCTTCAGCTTCCACCGGAAAAGGCCCAGATAGTCATAAATATAGGGCTTATGACAGGTGACACTGACCAATCCGCAGTGGTCCGTAGGGACATGCTCCCCGGGTTCCCCCACATAGCGGTCTCCCGTCAGCCGGTTTTGAAGTTTCACCCGGCAGCGCACCGGGGGTGCCGGTAAAGGTCCGGAAAGCTCCGGAGCGATCCGGGCAGGAACGCCCACCTGTACCCGCTGAGGGCAACAGAAGGTCCATTTTGTCATAAGCATGGGCACCAGACTGACTGCAAGGCTGAAGATAGGCAAACATGCTGTCATCAGCAGCAGGATCCATGCGAACCACTCCTCAAAGAAGCAGTAAAACAGGAAGCTGCATGCCAGCACTGTCCCATATGTGATCCGCCGCCCCAGCATCAGCGCAGCTTGGGGGCCCGGACCGTTCCAAGGATCTGCCGCAGCACATCCTCGGCGGTAAGATTTTCGTTCTGTGCCACATGGGAAAGCTGCAGACGGTGGGAAAGGGTGGGCAGCAGCACCTCCTGCACATCCTTGGGCACTACATAGTCCCGTCCCCGGAGCTGTGCCACAGCTTTTGCCATGGCGATCACCGCCAGGGTGGCTCTGGGACTGGCACCCCGGGTGAGCTTTTCATCGGTACGGGTGGCGTGGATCAGATTGACCACATACTCCATGATATTTTCCGAAATATAAGTGTTTGCCACTGCGACGCGCATCTGCTGCAGCTGCAGTGCTGTGATCACCGGCTCTATCTGCACCAAGGGATTGCCTCCCTGCCGGTCCCGGATCATGGCGATCTCGTCCTTCCGTTCCGGATACCCCAGACTGACCCGGATGAAAAATCGGTCCATCTGACTGTCGGGCAAAAGCTGGGTACCTGCGGCACCGGTGGGGTTTTGGGTTGCGATGACCACAAAGGGCTGGGGCAGGGGATGGGTCACCCCATCCACCGTAACCTGACCCTCCTCCATGGCCTCCAAGAGGGCGGACTGGGTCCGGGAGGTGGCACGGTTCAGCTCGTCCGCAAGAAACAGGTTGCACAGCACCGCCCCGGGGCGGTAAACCATTGCGCCGGTGCCCTGCTCCAGTATGCTGTAGCCGGTGACATCGGAGGGCAGCACATCCGGGGTAAACTGCATCCGGTTATGGGCAAGACCCAGAGCTTTGGAAAATGCCAATGCCATGGTGGTCTTTCCCACACCGGGAATGTCTTCCATAAGGATATGGCCGCCGGCAAGGACCGCCGCCAGCACCCACAGCAGCACATCGTCTTTACCCACCACCGCCTTGCGGGTCTGGGTAAGGATCTGCTGGGCATATCCGATCACCGTGTTTTGATTTTCCATAGTCCGTTCTCCTTCAAAGGTTCTGCAGATAATCCACAGCCTCCACGGGTTCTCCCTTGCGGTAATAAATTCTCGTTACCCGGCGGCTTATGTCGCACACCTGTTCGTAGTTAAAGCTTTCTGCGGCAGCACCAAGGGCCTCTGCACGGATACATTCCTTGCCGGAAGCGCCCATAAGCACTACCTCGTCCCCGGGGCATACCTCGGGGATATGGGTCACATCCACCATAAACTGATCCATACACACTCTGCCCAAAATGGGTGCCTGATGTCCCCGGATCAGCACATAAAATTTTCCGGAAAGGCTTCTGCGGTAGCCGTCGGCATAGCCTGCCGCCACCGTTGCTACCCGGGTGGGGGCAATGGCCTCCCAAGTGCCGCCGTAGCTCACCTGCTGCCCCGGCACCAGCCATTTTACATGGGTTACACGGCTGTGCCAGCTCATGGCAGGCTTTAGAGACAAAAGGGTAGGATCCACTTCGCCGCTGGGGTACAGTCCGTAGATCACGATGCCTGCCCTTGCCATTTCGTAGGGGCAGTCAAAATTCATAATGCCGGCAGAATTTTCTAAATGGCGCAAAGGGATGATAACGCCCCGAAGCCGGAGCATCTCGTCAAATTCCCGGAATTTTTCCGCCTGTGCTTTTGCCCGGGTGAGATCTTCTTCGTCTGCAGTGGCAAAGTGACTGAAAAGGCCCTCCGGTATCAGTCCCGGCAGCTTTGCAATGGCAGCACAGAGATCCGCAGCTGCTTCCGTTACCGGGAAACCGATGCGCCCCATGCCGGTGTCCACCGCAAAATGAAAGGCTGCGGCCATCTCCAGTTCCTGGGCTGCGTGGGACAGAGCTTTCGCATCCTCAAGGCAGAAGATGGTGGGGCGGATGCTGTTTTGGATCAGCAGCCCATAGCACTCCCGGGGTGCATGTCCCAGAATCAGAATAGGCTTTTTCAGTCCGGCACCCCGAAGCTCCAAAGCTTCCGATACCGAGGATACGCCGAAAAAAGCGCACAGGGGTTCCAACAGTCGTGCCACCGGTACTGCCCCGTGTCCGTAGGCATCTGCTTTCACCACTGCCATTACCGGCTTTCCGGCCCTGCGGCAAATGTTTAGAAAGTTTTCCTCAATGGTATCCAGATCGATCTTTGCGTATGTATTGCTCAGCAGCATTTTATCATCTCCAAGGTTTTCTATTGCTTTATTATAACAAACATCCTGTGCATTGTAAACATAAAACCCCACGGGATTAAGCTTTTGCTCCTGCATAACAACAGGCACGGCAGAAGAATCTGCCGTGTCTCAGAGTGTCAAAAAAGCCGCCAATCGTCAAAAAGCAGCATATGATTACGCGTTCTGATACAGCCTTCTTTTTGTCTGGAATATGGTAAAAAGCTTTTGTTTTTAACGGATAAGTCAGCCGAAAACACTTGCTGCGCAAG
>JAGAMQ010000091.1 GCA_017624645.1 Oscillospiraceae bacterium | reverse complement strand
TCCTTGAGAAAAACAGAAAAAATACAAAAAAACACTTGCAATTGCTATTTGGATGTGATATGATATCCGGGCGATTAAAGATTGCTGGGGCGATTATGCCCTTTTACATGATGAGAAAGAGGTGAACAGCATGAGAGAAGGCATCCATCCCGAGTACGAACAGACCACAATTCGTTGCGCCTGTGGCAACACCTTTACCACCGGCTCCACCAAGAAGGAGATCAGAGTTGAGATCTGCTCCAAGTGCCACCCTTTCTATACCGGCAAGCAGAAGCTGGTTGACACCGGTGGACGCGTTGACCGCTTCAACAAGCGTTTCAACCTGAAGTGAGAATGAAACCCGTACCGTTCGGTACGGGTTTTTTCTTTTATTATTCCGGAAAAAACCTGTTGTCGGGAACAAAGAATTGTGGTATAATACTGTGTAATGTAAAAATGGGGGAGTTTTCGGAATTATGGAAGGGAATTTTGATAAAGTTGCGCAGGAGCGGGCAGTGCTGGTTGGTTTAAATGCGGATTGCTTTACCGCCCAGCAGACCGCCACAGAGCAGACCTTGGAGGAATTGGATGCTCTGCTGGAAACTGCCGGCGGCTTCTGTACCGCAAAAGTCCTTCAGAACCGGCATACCCCCGATTCCCACAGCTTTATCGGTGAGGGAAAGGCACTGGAGGTTAAAATGTTGGTGGAAGCGACAGAATCCACCATGGTGATTTTCGATAACGAGCTGTCCCCGGGACATATCCGGGCGCTGGAGGAGATTTTCGGTGTCCCGGTGTTGGACAGAAGTGCCTTGATTTTAGATATTTTTGCGCAACGGGCAAAGACACGGGAGGGCAGACTGCAGGTGGAACTTGCCCAGTATCAGTATCTGCTTCCCCGGCTGTCCGGCATGGGTAAGAGCCTGTCCCGGCAGGGTGGCGGTATCGGCACCCGAGGCCCCGGTGAGACCAAACTGGAATCCGACCGCCGGCATATCCGGGAACGGATCCACCGGCTGCAAAGCGAATTGGAGCAGGTGCGGCAGGTTCGGGGTGTCCAAAGAGAGCGGCGGATCAAGAATTCCGTTCCCGTGGTCGCCATCGTGGGATATACCAATGCAGGAAAATCTACCCTGCTGAACCGACTCACCGGAGCCGGCATCCCGGCAAATAACCGACTTTTTGATACCTTGGATACCACATCCCGGCAGCTTCGGGTGTCGGACAATCTGGATGTGATCCTTTCCGATACTGTAGGATTTATCGCCAAGCTGCCCCACCACCTGGTCAATGCCTTCCGGGCAACCTTGGAGGAATTGGAATATGCGGATCTTCTTTTGCATGTGATCGATTCCGCAGACCCGGACCGCCAGGAGCATATTGCTGTGGTGGACAGCCTGATCGGCAAGCTGGCAAAGCCCGGAACTCCGGTGCTTCGGTGCTTCAATAAAGCAGACCTTGTGAGCCGGGAGGACATTCCCGTGGGCGAAGATGTAGTCCGTATGTCCGCCGGCACCGGCGAGGGAATGGAGGATCTGCTGAAAGCCATTGAAAATGCCTTGGGACACAGCCGCCATCATGTGGTGGTGACCTTGCCCTATTCCATGGGTGGCATGGTGGAGACCCTCCACACCAGCGCACAGGTAATCAATGTGGACTACACCGGTGACGGAATCGTTGTGGAAGCGGTACTGGATCCCATCCTCTACGGCAAGCTGAAAGAGTATGTAACAAAGGAGTGCTGACCTTGGAAGAGTATCTGGTGCCAACCGGCTACGGGGAAGATGAATTTGTGGAAAAGAAATCCCGGTTCATCGGCAGAGTGTGGCTTGTGGAAACAGAAGAGGAAGCCCTGCAGCGGATACAGGAAATGAAAAAGCAGCACTACGATGCCAGCCATAACTGCTGGGCGTATGTGATCCGTGACGGTGCCATGCGTTTTTCCGATGATGGAGAGCCCGGCGGCACTGCAGGAAATCCCATGATGCAGGTGTTGCAAAGGGAAGAGCTCTATAATGTGGTGTGTGTGGTGACCCGATATTTCGGCGGAACACTCCTGGGGGCCGGTGGATTGGTTCGCGCCTATACCAAGGGTGCTAAGATCGCCATAGACACGGCAGGAAAATCCATGAAACGGGTTTGGACAGTTTTGTATGTGCCCTGCCCCTATAACTGGTATGAGCGGATCAAGCTGGAGATAGAGACTTTCGGCGGCATCCTTCGGGACACCCAGTTCGGTGCGGAGGTGGAGCTGGAGGTCCTTGTGGCACAGCCACAGACCCAAGCGTTTTTGGACAGACTGACGGATATGACAGCCGGTACCGTTACCGGCTTGGAGATCGCCCAGGAGTACCGGGCATTTCCCGTGGAAACCGGAAAGGAAGGGTAAGGATGGAAATTCGCAGGATCTTGGAGCAGGAAGAGCATGCGCATTTAGATCCCAGGGCGTCATTCTCTGATGAGAGCCGCGGCAGACTCCGTCCTCAGGAGCTGGAGCCGGGAGATGTGCGTACCTGCTATCAGAGGGATACCGACCGAATCGTACATAGCAAGGCATTTCGCCGGCTGATGCATAAAACCCAGGTGTTCCTGCAGCCGGAGGGCGACCATTACCGCACCCGGATGACCCATACTTTGGAGGTGGCACGGATCGCCCGTACCATCGCCCGGGCGCTGCATTTGAATGAAGATCTGACGGAGGCTGCGGCGTTGGGCCATGATCTGGGCCACACCCCCTTTGGACATGCCGGTGAGGGCGCGCTTTCCGAGTGCATCGGAGAACCCTTCCGCCACAATGAACAGAGCCTTCGCGTGGTGGATGTGCTGGAGAATAACGGTGCCGGACTGAACCTCAGCTATGAGGTGCGCATGGCGATCCTGGGCCATACCGGTGATCGGATCCCACAGACCCTTGAGGGCAGGATCGTCCGCCGTTCCGACCAGATCGCCTACATCAACCATGACATTGACGATGCCGTCCGGGCTGGGATCCTGACGGATGGGGATATCCCAAAAGAGATCACCCGTGTGCTGGGGCAGAGCCACAGCCAGCGGATCAATACACTGGTGTGCGATATTGTACAGACTTCCCGGGAGGCGGGCGAGATCGTTCTTTCTCCCGGGGTAGACGAGGCCCTTGCCAATTTACGCAGCTTTATGTTTGAACGGGTCTACCGTAATCCCATTGCCAAGGGAGAGGAACAAAAGGCAAAGGGCATGCTGGGGAAGTTGTATGAGTACTATATCGCCAATCCCCAGCAGCTTCCGGCAGACTTTCAGCCTCAGCTGTCCTTTGAGGGGATGAAGCGGACGGTGTGTGACTATATTGCCGGTATGACGGATAAATATGCCGTGGATAAATACACGGAACTGTTTATTCCATCCGGCTGGAATGTGCGGGGATAATGTACCCCTTATGATCCACTTTGTGTGGTATGATTTTGTAGAACCATTGAAAGGAGGCTGCAGCCATGGCATTTCCTGCATCTTTTATCGATGAACTGATTGCCCGTAATCCCATTGACGATGTGGTGGGGCAGTATGTGACACTGAAGCGGTCCGGCAGTAATATGTTTGGCCTGTGCCCCTTCCACGGGGAGAAAACCGCGTCCTTTTCTGTAGCACCGGAGAAGGGAATCTACTATTGTTTCGGCTGTCACAAGGGCGGCGGCGTCATCAATTTTATGATGGAAGTGGAGGGGATGAGTTACCCCGACGCAGTCCGTGCCTTGGCAAAGCGTGCGGGTATGGAGGTGCCGGAGGACGAGCAGTACCAGAGCCGCTATCGCAAGCAGGAACGGCTGTGGGCGCTGATGAAGGAGGCAGGAAGATTCTTCCATGCCCAGCTTTCTACCCCTGCCGGTGCCAAGTGCCTGGAATATATCCAAAAGCGCGGCCTTTCCCAGTCCATCATTACGCGCTTCGGCATGGGTTATGCACCGGATTCCTGGAATGCTTTGGTGGATGCCATGCGCAAAAAGGGCTATACCGATCAGGAGCTGATGGATGCGGACCTTGTGGGTGAAAAGAACGGCAGAATCTACGACCGGTTCCGTGACCGATTGATGTTCCCCATCATTGATGTG
>JAGAMQ010000090.1 GCA_017624645.1 Oscillospiraceae bacterium | reverse complement strand
AGTGTTGCACCACTCGTCAGCAACCAACTCCACGTCGCAGCCGCGCTTATCCAGCTCAGCGGTCAGACCGGCAAGAGCCTTCATCTGGGTGGGAACGTCCACATCGCAGTCCATGGGACCTTCGATACGCAGATGGAAGGGCTTTGCGATCTCGCCCAGTTTCTCGATGTAGTCAGCCATTGCCTTGTAGTTGGTGTTGCCGAAAGCTGCACCGATGGTGCCGTAGACATCGATATGGAAGGTGGGGCAGTAGCTCTCGCTGGAGCGGTGCTGCAGGATGCGGTCACGCAGCCATGCAACGTACTCGGCAAGCTTCTCGCCGTTCTCGCCCAGCTTGTCCTTAACATTGTTGATCAGCGCATGAGGCAGGACCTGTGCACCCTTAATGATCATCTTGTCGGAGTTGTCGTAACGGTCGTCACCGGACTGAGTGAAGATGTCGATAGGAGTCTCGGAAACGGTGCAGCCGTACTCATCAGCCACGACCTCGCACATCAGGCGGCCGGTAGCCTTGGCAACAGCGTCCAGGATAGCCTGGGAGACGCCGTAGCGGATAGCGGTATGCAGGCGCTTGCCCTCCACCTGAATGGCCTCCATCATAGCACACAGGCCACGGAAGTCATTGGCTTCCTTGCCCACCAGCTGGGGCTTGATGTACTTATCGATCACAGGGATGAAATCTTCAGCCAGGAACAGAGGATCACGTCCGCCGGCGCCGGAGTACTGAACCGCAGCGCAGTCGCCCATAGCGATCTGACCATCCTCCAGGATCAGCATAACAGAGATGGACTCGCCTGCCTGACGGACAGAACGGAAGCCCTGGGTAACAGGTGCGCCCACATAGAACACACCATCATGGCCTGCGCCCTGCTTAATAGCGCGCTGGTCATCGAAGTAGAAGCCGGTACGGCCGGCGCTGCAAACAACGTCAATGATTTTCATGATATACACTCCATTTCAATTAGGTTTATCGATTCTCTTAGTATCTGGGACGGCCCACCAAACGGCCCTTACCGATGGCGTAAACATCGTCAATGACCATCTGGAAGGAAGCCTTGCGGTTCTCAGCCTTGGCGCGCTCCTCGATCTTTGCCTTATGGAAGTCCAGCAGGTCCTTGCTGAAGGGCAGGTTGCCGGGGTTCAGGATACGGATAGCACCGTTGTTGTCACGGCAGGGCAGCATCAGACCGGCATTGGCACGGCAGGGTGCGAAGGGTACATCCAAAGCACCGGATTCCACAGCACGGCACACACCCACAGCGATATCGCCGTTACCCAGCTCGAAGCACTTGTCCACGATGCAGCGGGTCTCCAGACGGATGATCTCCTTCTCTTCCTCCACCTTATCGGACTGCAGCACCTGGTCAGCATACATGTTGATGACCTGCTTGGTGCAGCGCAGACCCTCGGCATTGGCTTCCATGGTGGGGATGCCCACAGCCTCATGGGGAGTCTTAACGATGACCTTGGTAGCCTTGGAAAGAGCAGCAATCAGGCTGCCGGTGGAGATAACACCGAATGCCTTTGCCTCATCGGCAGGGAAGCCGCCCATCCACTGGTGCAGAACGGTGGTAACCTGTACATCGTTGTAGCCGTACTTCTTCAGGTACTCGTCAGTCAGCTCCTCCAGGGTACGGATGGCAGCCACATCCTGACGCAGGTTACCGCACTGGCCGTAGCCAACGGTGATATTCTTAACGCCCTGCTCTGCAGCCAGCAAAGCCTCAATGATGGCTGCGGCGTGAGAGATACAGGGAGGAACCAAAGTGCCGGTCAGAGGGCCGTAGGGCTCACGGTTGATGGAAACGCCCATCTCCTCGTACAGGCCGGTGAGACGGTCCACATACTGCCAATCCCGGATGGTACGCTCCATGGGGATGTTCTTGCAGTAGGGCAGGTTGTAGGAGATGCCGCCGCCCTCGTAGCTGGTGAAGCCGCCGGCGAAGGTGATCTCGGTAAGCAGACGGGCATCGGGAGTGCCGTGGCGGACCTGCATGGGCAGGTTGACACTCTCAGTGACCTGACGGCACTTGGCAACACCGTGGTTCACAGCAGGGAAGCCGTTCATCATGGCGCGGCCCAGACGGATGGACTCGGCAATGCCGTTCTCAGCCTCTTCGTAACGGTTCTGACGGGTATAGGAGTCGATGGTGGAGGGCAGCAGATCTGCCTCACCGTACTTCTCCAGGTACTGCATCAGCTTAATATGCTCCTCAACAACAGGCACGCCTGCACGGGGCTGGACCAGAGTACGGCCCTCGCTCTTTGCCTTGAGCAGCTTTTCGCCGAAACGGCGCTCTGCGGGGATGGACTTCTGGTAGGCAACGGCCTCCTCCAGGTTCACATCCTTACCGGTGGGCCACTGGGTCAGGACCTCCTGGCGCAGCTTTGCAAACTCGCCGTCGGAAATTCTCTTATTCTGAATGTCCATGGTATTCTAACTCCTTTTTCATAATTCGAAGTGCCGTCTGGGGGTAGTGGGAAGAAAGCAACCCCATTGCGGCCAATATGTAGGTTCTGTCAACCCATACATCCGCAGCCTTGGGCCGCAGAGAAGCGGGTTGTGCCGGGGAATACAGTGCGTGGGAGGCGATCTCAGCTGTCCGCTTTGTGTGGATCAGGCTGCCGCCGGTAACCACGATCTGCTTGACCTTTGTCAGGTTTTTGCCGGACTGCACATAGGTAAGGCCCATCATTGTATAGGTCTCCTCGATGGTACCGGCGTGGCGGCTTACCGCCTCTTCAATGGCAAGGGATGCCAATGCGTAATCCAAAGCCTCCAGCTCCGGATCGCCGCCGGGCACCTTATCGGTATTCTCCTTCAGCTCATCCACCAGCTCCGTGACACGCTCTTCGGTCAGTCCGGAAAGCTCGCTTACCCGGTTAAGACCCGCAGCATCCACAACACCCTGGATGCTGTAGCGCATGCCGATATCTCCTTCCACCGTCCGTTTGGCAAAGGGCTCGGGGAGTCCTTTGTAAACCGTGTTCATATGCTCCGGCATACCGTCAGCGATGGAGTACACATCCGTGGTGGCACCACCCACATCCACAGCAACAAGGTCGCCGATACCGGCTTCCCCTTCACAGCCCTGTGCCAGCAAATTCATTGCCTGCAGCACCGCAGAGGGAGTGGGCATCATAATATCCGAAAGCAGCTGTGCTGTCTTGGAAAGACCCTTTGCCTGAATGATCCGGTTCAAGAAGATCTCCCGGATCTGTTTTTGGGTGGGTTCAATATGCAGTACACCAAACTTGGGCATCACATTGGGGCAGACATATACCTCATGTCCTTCAAGGATCCTCTGACATTCCCGGGCAGCCGTACGGTTGCCTGCTACTACGATGGGAAAGCTTGCAGGAAGGGTTGCCAACATTTTGGCATTATGTAGGATGCACTCGGTATTGCCACCGTCGGTGCCGCCCACCAGCAGGAAGATATCCGGCTTTGCTGCCTGAATGTCCGCAAGGTCATCCTCGGTCAGCTGGAAGGCATAGATACCAACCACCTTTGCGCCGGCGCCAAGGCTTGCCAGTTTGGCAGCCTCACCGGTCAGCTCCGGTACCAGTCCGCTGGTGACCATGCGAAGACCTCCTGCAGCAGAGGAACAGGCAAAGCATTTGGAATACTCCACTTTCCCGGTTTTTTCCTCCAACAACCGCAGACCCTCGCTCAGACCGTCATTGATGTCGGTCTGTACCGTGGTATATGCAGCGGCAGTGCCAAGGATTTCCTCTCCATCCAGATCTACCGCTGTAAGCTTGGTGTAAGTGCTGCCGAAGTCAATCAGCAGAACTGGATTCACACATTCTCACCGTCCATATGTAACAGCTCACGAAGAGCCTCGATGGTAGTCTCGGGAGCGGTGCCGGGAGCAAACGCCCGGTCAAAGCCCATCTCCTTAAAGCGCTTTTCAACATCCTCAAAGGTCTGCTTGCCGATAACGATGTTGCCGCCGACCACCAGAGGAATCCCCTTCAGGCCAGCCTCGTCGCACTTCTCACGCAGGCCGCGGCAGTCCAGCTCGCCCTGACCGTACAGGGAAGACACCACAATAGCGTCTGCATTGGATTCGATGGCTGCAGCGATGTACTCTTCCTGAGACACCATAACGCCCAGATTGACCACCTCAAAACCAGCCTCGGTAAAGGCATGGTAGAGGATCTTGTTGCCAACGGCATGGACATCCGCGCCAATGACACCAATGACCAATACCTTCTTTTCTCGGTTCTCCATGATAACACCTCAATCTAATTTTTT
>JAGAMQ010000089.1 GCA_017624645.1 Oscillospiraceae bacterium | reverse complement strand
TATCTACCTATGGTCTGATCCTCAACAAAGACATTGGAGTCAATGTTTCTCGCCTAAAGTAAAAAAATATTCTGATTTTGTGTTGCACTTTTACCCATTTAATAGTCTTATATATTAGAGACAGGCAACCGGGTTATTCCGTCCTGTACACACACTTTCTTTTGTGTTTAGAGCTGCCGTGCGGCTCTTGAAACACGGAATCAAGGCAGCAGCCACTACGACTGCTGCCTTATTCTTTTTTCACATCGAGATCGTAATGCCGCTTTCCTGGGCTTTAAGCAATGCTTTTTCCGCTTTGATTTCAGCTTTCATTTCTTCGATCAGAACCTTGAGCTTATCCTCACATTCCTGTTCCGTCTTTGCATAGATGTTTTTGGATATTCTTTTGCCGTGAGCGTCCCTGGGCGAGTATCGGCCTTCCCACAAGCTGTCACCGATCTGGCGCACCATGCCGGTACCACTTTTGCGGTAGCGCAGCTTATACGGTTGGAAATCCGTCTTCGGCACTGGCTTCGGTTCTTCAGGGGTATACTCCACATCGGTTTTACCTATGGCTTTCTCGATGTTTACTGCTGCCTGCTTCTGCATCGTAGATGTAACATGGGAGTATATATCCAAAGTCGTTGCCGCTGACACATGTCCGAGAGTTGCTGAGAGTGTCTTTACATCCATGCCGTGCTCCAAGGACATTGTGGCATAGGTATGCCGGAGATCATGAAATCTCACTTTGGGGCATTGCGCTCTCTCCAGTTCCAGATCCAGTCGGCCGCGCAACCCCGACGCATTCCACGGACGTTCATTACTGAGCGGTGAGGGAAACATCCACACAGAGTCTACACGGTTTTTATACTCCAGCAGGGCGTCCACCACTGGTCTGGGCAATACGATTTTACGAATGGATTGCTTGGTTTTGGGTTTGCTCATGATCATCTTATTATTTGCCAGGGCTACCTGCTTATCGATGCTAAGGACTCCAGTCTTAGGATTCAGGTCATCCCATTGCAACGCGATCAGCTCACCGATTCGCAGGCCGGTTGCAAATTCCAGCAGGAACAGCTCATAGTATCCGTCTTGCTTCGCCTGAATTAATAGCCGCTGCGCTTGCTCCGTTGTCAGTACCTTCATCTCGCCCTTTGTTTTGGGTGGGAGTTTACATCCAACTGCCGGGTTATCCCGGATGAAGCCCTCTTGCACCGCGATATCCAATGCGCTTTTGCACAGCATATGAATGTGTCGCACCATGGCATTGGATAATCCTGCTCCATGGATCTCCTGCCGTATTCTTCTGCCGCTCTTTAGCTGATCCGCGTAGAACTTTTGCAAATCAGCCTGCGTGAGCTTATTGAGAGGGATCTTTCCCACCTCCGGGATAATGTGTTTGTAGATTTCTCCCTCGTATGTCGCTTGCGTTGTTTCCCGAACCGTATTCTTCGTGTAATATTGGTACCAAAAATCCATCCATTGTCCAAAGGGCATATCCTTTTTCAGTCCTTTTAGCGGAATGATGTTTTCCTTTCGGACTGCCTCCATCTTTGCCACAACATCCTTGCGGAGTTTAGCTGTGACGGTTTTGACCTTTTGATTACCCTCATCATCGTACCCAATGATGACTCGACCTTCATATCTGCCATCGGCACGCTTTCGGATCGTGCCGGTTCCTTTTTGCCGTCTTCCCAATTCCGCACCTCCTCACATGATGTCCATCAGGAAGTTTTCCACCACGCCAGAGGCCTTCTTCTGCATATCCATTGTTACATGGGTGTAGGTGTCCAGCGTGAAGGAGGCATTGGTGTGTCCCAGAATACTGGAGAGTGTCTTGGGATCCACACCGTTTGCCAGCGCATGGGTTGCGAATGTATGCCGCAGATCGTGGAAGCGAACCGGGGGTACCCCGGCATAACGCAGGAGTGTTTTCAGCCGATTGTAGGGCATCTCCGGTCCCATGGGTGCTTCTGGGGAGTAAGGATTCGGGAATATCCATCGGCTGTAGGAATGCTTCTTTCGCTCCTTCAGTAGTTCTACCGTACTGGGCGGCAGGTAGATTAATCGTGTACCTGTTTTGGTCTTTGGCTCATTCACAGATATGCCCTCGCCACTAATTCTAACAATCTGACGTTTCACTTGCAGGGTGCCGTTTTTGGGATTGAAGTCCTGCCACATCAGGCCGCACATTTCACCGCGGCGCAGGCCAGTTGTGAGCTCCGTGTAGAAGAAGTCGTACCAAATGGGGTCTTGCTTGATTACCTCCATGAATGCATCCAACTGCGCGTCATCCAGCACTTTCATAGGAGCATAGTTAACTTTCGGGATCTTGGTTCCATTGGTGGGATTCTCCAGAATCAGCCTTTCCCGAACTGCGTAGTCCATTGCCTGATGGAGTAGCATGTGGGTGCTTCTCACTGCACTGTCTGACAGTTCATCACCATGGATTGCATGTTCTTCTATTCTGCCGGATTTCTTGATCTTAACATACATCCGCTGGACATCGGGTCGGGTCACCTTGTGAAGCGGCACATCCCCAAGGTATGGCTTGATCCGGTTGTTAATGATATTCCGATAACTGTTCATTGTCGATGGCCTCAGGTGCATAGCCATGATTTCATTCAGCCACTTATCAAGCCATTCACCCAGCGTGTAGTTCTTTCGGTCGGTTAGTTCCACTTCACGATATGCTTCGATCAATCCGTGCAGCTTTTCCAGCATCTCTTTCTGGGACTTGTCCACTACCGATCTGTAGATGGGCTTTCCCTCCTGATCACGGCCTACCATTATGCGACCTTCCCAACGACCGTCTTTGCGTTTTCTTACCAGTCCGTCACCGGACGGTCTGCGATTTGCCATATGGCTCGCCTCCTTTCATTACAAACACATACCACAAAGCTTTTCGAATATCCAATGAAATATCGGTGGCAAAACCACCAAAGATTGACAGTCGAACATGCGAATAACATCCTATTTAGGCTGCTTTCTGTTGGCGCAATACAACTGCCATGCCATTCATAACAAAGTCCACACATGGAATCGCAACGCTATTTCCAAGGGCTTTATACCTTGCAGAGTCTGATGCGCCGGGTATATCCGTCCAGTAATCAGGAAAACCTTGCAGCCGTTCACATTCCAATGGAGTCAGACGGCGGATCAGATTCGGGCCTTCAACCACGCACTTGTCTTCTCCGACATATTGATTGTTGATCCCATGGTGGTCGCTGTAGCCTATGGTTCCTACTGTCTGCTGATAAGGCTGTACGATCAGATCTGTAGCATCTTTATGCTGTCTGGCACTTTCCGTACTGACCACATCATTCTGTTTGAAAACATCAGTACGCTGTCTGCTATAGACCGCATGCCTGTCCATCCCGGTCAGGGTATATGCCAAGTCTTTCTGATACCCACATCCGTTACCACCGTTCTCAGGCTGTCTGTCTATGACATTTCCAACGATGCAGAATGTTTCCTGCTCCACTAATGGAAGGTTATTTCCTCCAGTACCCGCCCTGGCGGATATGGTCGGTGAGACATCATAGGGGCCGGTGTACCTGGAATCGATTCCGTGGTTCTCATAAACCATCGGAACATACCCACCACCCATTCCCATTGCTGCCGGGAGTGTTGTGCAGATACCGTCATCTCTGACTGTCGCATGGTCCTGGTTGGACTCCAGCACCAATGGCGGGTGGCCTGCCATTTGGGATCGGAGTGTTCCTGTCACACCTTCTGATATATTCATGAATTGACCACCCTGGTCATTCAGGCAGATCACACTACTGCTGTCCTGCAGCTCTGGTGGATCATAGGTCAGGACACAGGGGTATCCTTGTCCTGCCTGTCCGCCACCACCTGTAAGGGATGTATGGGTATCTTCTGTCAGGAAGCATGTTCCATCACCTTTACTGACAACACCTGCCACATAGGTCTGCTGTTTCGTCCCTGGGCTGGTGCATAGCGCACCTGCAACATCTTGCAGATCCCGTACCTCATCCCGCTGATTCTGGGTAAAAGCCAGCAGTTTCAGAACACCGTTTCTGCCGGTGGACATCCCGCAATTGACGCCTAATGTAGGAGAAACATCGCCGGAAATATCACCGTTATGTGGGTCATACCCGACCATTCTTTCTTGCTGATCATCGGATCCCAACAACGCCCCGGACAGGCTTCCTGCCTCGGACAGCGGGCCTTTTTCCGGTTTGCCGATTCCTTTCCCGCCTTGATCATTCCTTTGACACACGCCCACCAGCGGCGATTTTCTGTCTATGTGCTTCACACCTGCCTGCGCTTCCAGTGCTTCTTTAAGCTGCGGAGGCAGTTCCTTCCCACGTTCCGCACTGCGGCGGAGTATACCCAGGCAAGCCTTCCTGGTCAAATAGTATTTGGGGTGCGGCTCCTCCTCCAAAATCTGCGACAAGGAATATACGTTTTCTTCTTTGCGGGGTGCGAGGCCAGTATTGAGTATCGAGGCACCGCCACGCCAGGGAGAAAGAATCTCCCAATAGAATTCGTCCAGCAGGTTCCCAGCGCCCGGTGTAAGGTCTAGGGACGCGAACGGAACGGAACTTAATTCGGACGATTTCTTCGAGGACGATCCGGAAGTCCTCACCTTTGGGGTACCCGCTTGAGAACGCGCCGGGGACATTTTCCCAACACATGAATCTAGGTCGAACAGACAAACCTGTCCGTCCTCTTGAAATTTCAGCATTTCTCATCTCCTTCACTATGCGAATTTGTTCCATAAACAAACCGGAGCGAGCTCCGGACAGTCCGGCTCTCGCTCCAGCTACAGAAAGGTCCTGGCACGGGGAGCCGCCACAGATGATATCCACCGGTGGCAGCTTCGCGCCCTTTAGTTTTGTTATATCTCCAACATGAATCATGTCGGGGAATCGGAGTTTCGTGACCTCTATGGGAAAGTCTTCAATTTCACTTGCCCATACAGGAACCACTCCACAGTGTACTGCGGCCAACGGAAATCCACCAATGCCGTCAAAGAGACTGCCCATGGTGATTTCCGGTCGGTCAAACAGTTCTACATCATGCAACCATTTTTCCTCCTTCCAGATAATCCTCTGCTTTCACGGTGTACATGAAATTTCGAACCTCCTGCATTG
>JAGAMQ010000088.1 GCA_017624645.1 Oscillospiraceae bacterium | reverse complement strand
TGGCATACTGGGAGATGATGATATGTCCGGACTGCTCACCGCCCAGACGGCAGCCGTTGCGCACCATATATTCGTAGACATACTTGTCGCCTACCTTGGTCTTGGCGTAGTCGATGCCTATCTGATCAAAGGCCTTGTACAGGCCAAAGTTAGACATAACGGTGGTAACCACAGTATTGTTGTCCAGCTGGCCCTTTTCCCTCATATACTGACCCAGAATATACAGGATATGGTCGCCGGTGACCACCTCACCGGTCTCATCCACGCACAAGCAGCGATCGGCATCGCCATCGTAAGCAAAGCCCACATCCAGTTCGTTTTCCACCACGAATTTCTGGAGATGCTCAATGTGGGTAGAGCCGGCATTTTCATTGATGTTTACGCCGTCAGGCTGGGCATTCATCACATAAGTCTTTGCGCCCAGTGCATCAAACACACTCTTGGCAATGTTCCACGCGGAGCCGTTGGCGCAGTCCAGACCCACCTTGACCCCCTTGAAGGAATACATGCCCAAAGAGATCAGATAGCCAATATAACGGTTTCTGCCGGCAGAGTAGTCCACGGTTCTGCCAATGGCTTCCTGCTTGGCGAAGGGGATCTGTTCCCACCGCTGGCCAAACACCTCCAGCGCTCCGTCCAGATATGCTTCCACCAGTCCGATGGTTTCCTCCTCCATCTTCTCACCGTTGCCGTTAAGCAGCTTAATGCCATTGTCATAGAAAGGATTGTGGCTGGCGGAGATCATCACGCCGCAATCAAAATCATCCTGCCGCACCACATAGGCAACGGAAGGGGTAGTGGTCACATGCAGAAGGTAGGCATTGGCACCGGAAGCGGTGATACCGGCAGCCAGGGCGTACTCAAACATATAGCTGGAGCGGCGGGTGTCCTTGCCAATGACGATCTTGGTCTCTTCCTCACTGCCTGCCTGCTTTTTCTTCTGGCTGTAGTACCAGCCCAAAAAACGGCCTACCTGATAGGCGTGATCTGCAGTCAGATCTACATTGGCTTCTCCCCGGAAGCCGTCAGTTCCAAAATATTTTCCCATAATTTATCTCCTTGCTACGATTTCGCCGGATTTTTTGAAAATATGATCCTCCGGGACCACTCCCCGGACACAGCTGGTGGGATACACACTGGCCCGGCGTCCCAGTACAGAACCGGGATTGAGCACACTGTTACAGCCTACTTCCACAAGATCCCCCAACATAGCACCCACCTTTTTCAGACCGGTAGGGATCTCCTGCTCCCCATGGATCACCACAAGGGTCTTGTCGGATTTTACATTGGAGGTGATAGAACCGGCCCCCATATGGGACTTATAGCCCAAAATGCTGTCGCCAACATAATTGTAGTGGGGCACCTGTACACTGTCAAACAGGATCACATTCTTCAGTTCCACGGAGTTACCCACCACACAGCCTTCTCCCACCAGGGCGCTGCCCCGGATAAAGGCACAGTGCCGCACCTCGGTATCGGCACCGATGATACAGGGGGCACCCAGATACGCCGTAGGCGCTACCTTAGCAGTCCGGTGGACCCAAACCTGAGGACTCACCTCTTCATATTCCTGCCCCAGCTTCTCGCCCAAAGCGATCACCGTTTCCTTGATGCCTGCAAGGGCTTCCCAAGGGTAGGTGAACCGGGACAAGTATTCCTTTGCAAGGGTATGTTCCAAATCGTACAGCTGTGAGATCGAGTACATAGTTAATCAGCCTTTCATTTTGCTTATATCGCTAGAATTTTATCACAGATCGACACCAGATACAATATTTTTCTTTAAAAAGATGCTGTTAATACAGGAAATAAATTCACATATTTGCCTTGATGGCGGAGATCAGGATATCTCCTGCCACTACCCGGTCCTCGGCGGCGAAGCCCTCGGCAAAATTATCCGAATAGATCACCTGCGCGTTGGGAGGAAATTCCTCATCCCCCTCCCAAACAAGGATCTGCACCGCATAGTCCCCCACAAAGGAGAACTGATAGCCGGCATCTCCGTGGTTCAGCGGCATAGCACCCATCTTCTCACAGGCCCCACGGAAAGCATCCACACGGGTACCGAAGGTAAAGGCAGCACGCTTCAGCACTCTGCCGGTGTAGGGCTTGATATACATTTCTCCCCAAGGCATTTCCCGGAAGGTCTTCCACTGTCCTGCCCATGGGTAAGCCTTGCTTTCCAGCAGGTAGCGCAGCAGGAAGGTCTGCACCGGCAGTGGCGGCACTGCACCTGCATCCAGGGGGCGGATGGCGTACTCCGGATGGGAAATTTCATATTCCCGGCCCAAAAGCTTCAGGGTAAAGGCGTTGCCGTCCCATTTCACATCCGGCAGCCGGGACACCGCAGCTTCCGGGTTTAATTCCCGGAATTTCTCTTGGTAATAGGAAAAGGGGATCTCTTCTTTATGATTCTCTACTTGCATGATCAGTCCTCCTGCACACTGCTGGGGAATAGCCGGGCATCGGTATGGGGCAGGAAGCAGGCTGCCACAAAGCTGTCCATATAGCCGGGGTAAGTGGAAAGCTCCAGATAGGTCATATTCGCACCCACCTCATGGCACTTTTGGGTGGCCTGATCGCTCATGACCATAGCATATGCGCCGGTGAGGGAGGAATTGCCGATGTAGTGGTATTTCTCCAGCTCCACATCCGGCAGCATGCCAATGTTCACCGCATTTTTCATATTGATGCCGCTACCAATACCCCCTGCCACATACACCTTGTCGATGCAGTCCACAGTCATGTCCACACTTTGCAGCAAAGTATCGATGCCGGAGAAGATGGCGCCCTTGGCACGGATGAAATTATCGATATCCACCTCGTTGATGGACACCTCTCTGCCGGTTTCGCTTTCTTCGGCACTGGCAAGGACATAGCGTCCCATGCCGTGCTGATCCCGCTTGACCCGTTCCCCTTCCCGGACAAACTGGCCCCGGGCGTTGATGATGTGGGTACGGAACAACTCGGAAATAATATCGATGATACCGCTGCCGCAGATACCCACAGGCTTCTGTCCCGGCTCACCCACAACGGTCATGGTGGGTTCCATGGATTCTTTATCGATGGTCACAGCCTCCACCGCACCGTCGGTGGCACGCATGCCGCAGGAAATGTCGCCGCCCTCAAAGGCAGGACCTGCGGAACAGGCGCAGGACATGAGGAAGTCCCGGTTGCCAAAGACGATCTCGCCGTTGGTGCCCAAATCAATAAAAAGACTCATTTCGTTCTTGTCCCAAATCATGGTGGCAAGGGTGCCGGCGGTGATGTCGCCACCTACATAGGAGCCGATGTTGGGTGCGATGACCACAGGGGCAAGGGGGTTGGCAGGCAGGTGCAGGTCACCGGCCTGCAATCCTTCCCACGCAAAGAAGCTGGGGATATAGGGGTCCATACGCACCGGATCTGCATCTACACCCACCAACAGGTGGTTCATAGTGGTGTTTGCACCGATGGTCAGCCGAAGAATGGAACGGCAGCTGATACCGGCACTGCGGCACAGATTGGCGATGATAGGGGTCAGGGTCTCCTTGACGATGGCATCCTGCAGGCGTTTTTTGCCACCGGTCTTGCTACTTTCAATGATCCGGTTGATCACATCCGCACCATAACGGATCTGACCGTTGCCGGAAGACCCCTTTGCCAGCAAGGCACCGGTTTGCAGGTCCGTCAGCACCATGGACACGGTGGTGGTGCCAATGTCAATGGCACAGCCTGCCAGCACAGTGTCATCATAATCACCGATCTCCATGCAGGTAAAGGTATTGTCCTTCTTCTCGCCCTTAACACAAACACGGAAGTCATTCTCCCGGAGGGTAGACGCCAGCTTTACCATGACGGTATAGGGGACCTTCACCTGCAAATCGTCTACATCCGGCTCCGCTGCCCGGATCGCCCATGTGAGCCGCTCCACATCAGGCATGGTATCGCTCTCGCTGGGAGGATCCATGGTCAACTGATAGGCACAAAAATCGTTGATAAAGGGCAGGCCGCCCTCCTCCATATCCTTCTTGGCTTTCTCGAAAATGGCAATTTCCTCCGGAGAGGAAAGATCTGCCGTCTTCATCCGGCTCTGATAGGCACTGGCAATGTCCGGAACGAACACTGTGCAGTCACCCACAACCTTGGTGTTGCAGCTGAGGCGCCAGCCGGCTTCATATTCCTCGTCGGTGATATGCCGGGAGGGGATGCTCTCCACCTCACCTGCAATAAGCTTCACACGGCACTTGCCGCAGGAGCCGTTACCGGAGCAGGGTGCGTCGATGGCAACATTGCCCCGACGGGCCAGCTCCAGAAGATTATCACCGGCGTTACATTCCAATTCAACAGGGCTTCCGCCCTCGATCTGAAAAATTACTTTCATACTCTTTGGTTCCTTATTTGCGTTTTATCTCACCGTGTATCCGGTGTCATTCATTTGATGTCCTCCCCGGAAAGCAGTGCTTCCCACAAAAGGATCTTCCCATCTAGATCCTTGCCGCCGGCAAGGATCCCGCTATAGATGATTAAAAAGGCTGGGAGGGAGATTCCCTCCCAGCCTTCAATGCGGGGATCGATACTGTTTCTCTTAGATCTCCAGGTAGGAGTCGGAGTACAGAACGTGGTTCTTGAAGATATCGCAGGACTTGATGGTCTCCATCAGGCGCAGGTCGTTGGGGTTGACGATTGCGGAGGTCAGACCCTGCATCATGCACATTGCCAACAGAG
>JAGAMQ010000087.1 GCA_017624645.1 Oscillospiraceae bacterium | reverse complement strand
GCAAAGTATAGACAAAGTGGGAGGTCAGATCCTTACGGGACCACTTGATTGCCACCAGCTTGCCGTCAATGGCCAGATAGCCGGTGCCTTCGCCTTCCAGTTCATAATAGGAACGGCTGTAGGATGCTTCCTTCCGGGACCACTGGTCGGTGCAGAGGATCAGCACATTCTTGGCAGACAGCTGGGACTTATCGTTTTCGTCCACCCATTTTTTGCCGTACTCCTCCAGAAAATACTTTCCGGAAGCGGTATCATAGGTCAGGTTTGTCTTCTTGCTGCCCCGGAACTTGATCTCGATCTTGGTAGCGGCTTCACCGTTCAGGACCACCTGGTCCTCAAACACCAGACCGAAATCGGTGCTGCGGTCGGTAGCACCGGCGATCTTGCGGTTTTCCATAGCTGCCATCAGATTCTTGCCGGTGGAGAACAGGGTATGCTCCAGAGAGTAGCCGTTCTTCCGGCGGTCCTTATCCCGGAAGAAATAGCTTCCGTTGCCCATCTGATCGATATGTGCCCAGTTTTTGATCTTATTGTCGCTGTCCTCATAGCCGGCATTTCTGCCCCGGACGCTGCCACCGCAGTGGGCAATGACTGCATCGTAGGATTGGGCTATGTTGTTGAAATAGGTACGAGCGCTGCGCACCGGTCCCACATCGGCTACCTGGGTAATGTCGCTGAACACTGCAAGGCAGCGAGTAATGCCGCCCTCAGTCTCAAACTCATAAAAGAAATCTGCTTTGCTGATACCCCGCTGGGGCAAAGCCTGCTTGATATTGTTCACCACAACCGCCACAGGACGGCCGGCATATGCCGCATCCATAGGTGCACCATTGAGGGGGTTGCGGTACAGCTGGGAAGCACCCGTAGCCTCGGTAGTAGCTTCCGTAGTTGCCTGGGTGGTTGCTTCCGTGGTTGCCTCGGTGGTGGCTTCCGTGGTAGTGGGAGTTTCCTCTGCCGGCGCGCATGCGCACAGCAGGCTGCACACCACCAACAGCATCGCAAGGATTTTCTTCATATCTATCTTCCTTTCCGGCTCCCTTGGGGTGCCCTAAAGATGGGACTATTATAGCAGACTTTACATAACTTTTCAACATAGAATCTGCCGCCGGAAAATATTTCTTTTGTCAAAGGGGAAAGCAGGACCTCTGCCGGGGGACCCGACACTCCTCCGGACGGATATCCACCAGTATGATATCCGGGCCAATACGGCGGATGCAGCTCCAAGGGATCACATAATCATCCCGGCGTCCGGGAAAGGGCAGCAGTCTGCAAGGACATGGCACGATCACCGCCACCACCCTGCCTTCAGGCAGCTCGATGCGCACATCCTCCACAAAGCCCAGCCGCCGTCCATCTGTCAGACAGATGACCTCCTTGCAGTGCAGCTCCGTAAATTTGCAAACCATACCCCCGCCTCCCACACAGCATTTGCTACAGCCTATGCCCGGGAAGCGGGGGATATGCATATCAATTGATGGTTCCTTCTCCCCGACGGAACAGCTCGCCGATGCGCTGCCGCAGGGCGACACCCTCAGGGGTTTGGGCCGTACCTTCCGTTTCGATCCATTCTTTGGAGGCCTGCTGTGCCTGCTTCAGGGTCTGCAGATCGCAGCTTAAATTCGCCACCCGAAAAACAGGCAGTCCTGATTGCCGGGTGCCAAAGAAATCCCCGGGACCCCGAAGCTTCAGATCCTCTTCGGCGATCTTGAAGCCGTCGTTGGTAGCGCACAGCGCCTTAAGCCGGGAAACGGTTTGGGGGTTGCGGTTGGCGGTGGTAAGGATGCAGTAGCTTTTTGCCTGACCTCTGCCCACCCGTCCCCGAAGCTGATGCAGCTGGGAAAGGCCGAACCGGTCCGCGTCCTCAATGACCATCAATGTGGCGTTGGGCACATCCACCCCCACCTCGATCACCGTGGTAGCCACCAGAACATCCGCCTCTCCCCGGGCAAAGGATGCCATGGCAGCCTCCTTTTCCGAGCCCTTCATCTGTCCGTGAAGCAGCCGCACCCGCAGGTCCGGGAACACGGTATTTTGCAGGGTCTCTGCCCAAACCGTGGCGGATTTGATGCCCAATTCTTCGCTTTCCTCCACCGCGGGACAGACCACAAAGCATTGATTTCCCCCTTGCACCTGCTTACGAATAACGGCGTTGATCCGGGCGCGGTAGCTTTCGTCCACAAGGAAGGTGTCCACCCTCTGCCGCCCCGGGGGCAGCTCATCCAGCACCGACACCTCCAGATCTCCGTAGAGGATCAAAGACAAGGTCCGGGGAATGGGGGTTGCGGACATCACCAAAAGGTGAGGATCCTTGCCCTTGGCAAAAAGCGCCGAGCGCTGACCCACACCGAAGCGGTGCTGCTCGTCGGCAATGACCAATCCCAGCCGGGAAAATACGGTACTGTCCGTCACCAAGGCATGGGTGCCGATGACAAGATCCGCTTCTGCCCGGGCAATGGCATCCCGGACAAGCTGCTTCTGCTTGGGGGTCTGTGATCCGGTGAGCAGACACAGCCGCACCCCCAAAGGCTCCAAAAGCTTGGTAAGGGACTGGTAGTGCTGCTCTGCCAAAATTTCCGTAGGTGCCATCAAGGCAGCCTGCATACCGTTTTGCACCGCCAGCCATGCCGCGGCGGCAGCCACCATGGTCTTACCACTGCCCACGTCGCCCTGTAAAAGCCGGTTCATGGGAGTCCCCTGCTGCATATCCCGGCGGATGTCCCCAATGGCGCGGCTTTGGGCACCGGTGAGTTGAAACGGCAAGGCCTGCAAAAAGGCAGTCATATCCAGCTTCTCATAGGGCCGGGTCTTTTTCCCTGCCCGGGCCGCCCGCATCAGGGACAGCCCTGCGGAGAAGATAAAGAATTCTTCAAAGATCAGCCGTTTCTTAGCCAACTCCGCCTCCTCCATGGAAGACGGCTCGTGGATGGCATAATAGGCTCTTTGGGCATCCGGAATCCCGTAGCGCTCCCGCACCGCCGGGGGGAGGATCTCCTCCGGGGGATTGCAAATGGCAAGGGCTTGCCGCACCGCCTTCAGCACCGAGGCGTTGGAAAGACCCGCCGTCAAAGGGTACACCGGCAACACCCGCCAGGTGGTCACCGGCTGGCTGCTGAGCTCCTCGAATACCGGAGAGGTCATGCTGTAGCCGATAAAATCCCCCGACACCGCCCCGTAGAAAATGTATTCCTTTCCGTACTGAAGACGGTCGGTGGTAAATTTCTGATTGAAGAAGGTCAGGTTCAGCCGTCCGGTATGGTCCGCCACCTGCACCTTGGTCACATCCAGCCCCTTTCGGATGTGGGAGGTGCGGGGGGTATTCATCACCATGGCACGGAAGCAGGCAGGCACATTCGGCTCCAGCTTCTCGATGGTCACCAACCGTGTCCTGTCTTCATAGCCCCGGGGAAAGTGGCAGATAAGATCCTGCAGCGTGTAGATGTTCAGTTGGGCAAACTGTTTTGCCTTGGTGGGTCCCACACCCTTGAGAACGGTTACCGGATCTGTCAGTCTTGCCATAGGAGCGCCTCCTTCCCTAACCTGCTGATTTGTTTTACTATACCATCTTCCAAAGCGATTTGCAAGAAACAGCCGTGAAATTCCAATTTATCGAGCTGTTTACAATCCCACACCAGCCAAAGGCTCCCCTTGTCAGGGGAGCTCAGAGTGTCAAAAAAGCCGCCAATCGTCAAAAAGCAGCATATGATTACGCGTTCTGATACAGCCTTCTTTTTGTCTGGAATATGGTAAAAAGCTTTTATTTTTAACGGATAAGTCAGCCGAAAACACTTGCTGCGCAAGG
>JAGAMQ010000086.1 GCA_017624645.1 Oscillospiraceae bacterium | reverse complement strand
CAGGCTTGCCAGTCCGGGGATCAGCACGATACCTGTGAGGCTTTGGACGATGGCAGCTGCCAAGCCTGCGGTGATCAGCGCCACCACAGCCTTGCCGAAAATGCTGAAGCCCTTGATCATGGCCTTTTCCGCCTTCCACAGACCCAATGCGATCACTGCCGCAATGATCACCACCGGCACCAGATTGGAAAGCACCTTTCCCAAGGAGATCCCTGCCACCAGTCCACCCACCAAAATGCCTACGGGGATGGTGACGATACCGCAAAGGATGCCCTTTGCCATGGCAGGCCGATCCTCGGGAGAAAGGATCCCCAATGCAACGGGAATGGTAAAGACAATGGTAGCACCCAGCATAGAGCCGGTGATCACGCCCCCCAGCTGCGCTGCCTGCACATCGGCAGTCAGCTCTCCCGCAAGGGAAGCACCGCCCATGTCACAGGCAAGAATGGTCCCGGCAAACATGGCAGGATCTGCCCCCAAAAAGCCGTACACCGGCACCACCACAGGCTTCAGCACTGCCGCCAGCACCGGTGCCAGACAGATCACGCCCAGCATTGCCATGGCAAGGCTGCCCATGGCAAGAATACCGTTTTCAAATTCCTCTCCCAGTCCCAGCTTGTTGCCGAAGATCCGGTCCAGGGCACCCACAGCGGCAAACACCGCCATAAGGTAGATGAGTATTTCATGGGCTGACATGGCTGCCCTCCGGATCCACGATGGCTACGATCACCGCATCCACCGGGGCATCCATAGAAAACTTCATCGCCGGTGTGCCGGTGACCAGCAGCACCTTGTCTCCCTGTCCGGCACCCACATGGTCCGCGGCTACCACCACACCCCGCAGGGTATCCACCACTAAAAAGGTCTGCCCCATAAGGCAGGACGCCTTTCTGGTGGCCCAAATAGAGCCGGTTACGGTTCCGATCATCATTGCGATCCCTCCAAAATTTCCTTTGCCAAGGGGGTCAGTACCGCCCCCGGTGCCGGCAAAGTGCCGGCTGCGCGCATGGCCCTTGCCTCCTGGGCCGTAATAAGCCTTTTCTGGGCACCGTCAGTGAAAACCACGCCCCAGCTTTTCAGCTCCCTCTGTCGGGCAGTAAGGCTTGCCCCCAGCGCCCGGTTGTGGGGGCACCGGGGAAGTCCCGGGGTATAAAGCACCACGCTTTTTCCCTCTGCCAAAGCCTCCAGCGCCGACTCAATGTCAAAATGCAAAAGTTTTCCCACCGACAGAGAACCAATGACCACGGCTTCATAGGGCGGTTCCGACACATAGGTATAGCCCAGCCCCACCGGGGGTGCCTGCCCCACCAGCAGCGCTCTCATGGCAGAATCCTCCCCAGATCCCCGGGCTGAAAGCCACAGGCGTTGGCTTCATCGTAGTCAAGATGCACATAGGTGGCATATTGGTCGCTGACCCGGACCAGCACCTCGTCGAAGCGCAGTCCTCTTTCCGAGTAGGTCTGCAGGGACACCACCTGTTTGTCCTTTACCCCGAAGCGGGCAGCATCGCCGGGGGTCATGTGGATGTGCCGCTGGGCAGCGATGACCCCTTCGCGCAGGATCACCTGCCCCACAGGGCCTGTAATCACCGCACCGGGAGAATCCTTTACCTTCCCCGAAGGACGAACAGGAGGCTGGACCCCCAACACTCTGCCATCGGACAGAGAGATCTCCACCTGCGCCTCTGGTCGTTCCGGTCCCAGCACCGCTACATTCTGAAATTCTCCCTTTGGTCCCCGGACCGTCACCCGCTCATTGGCAAGAAACTGCCCCGGCTGGGACAGGGGACGCTTGGGGGTCAGTCCGTGACCGAAGAGGGTCTGTGCCTGCTCCTTGGTCACATGCACATGGCGGCCCGATGCCTCCAGCTCCACAAAGAGCCGCCCCAGCACCGCCTGCACCGTCTTTTCCAACTGTTCCATCCTACTCCTCCAAATCACCTGTCATTGCGAGGAGCAACGCGGCGCGGCAATCCTCATTTTCCCAATGGGATTCCCACGGCTGCTGACGCAGCCTCGGAATGACGCAATTAATGACATTGCAGCATCAAAAGATACAGCATACTGCTGATCCGGTTCAGCGCCCGGAGGATATCCTCTCTTACGATCTGCCCCTCCTGCCCCACAAAGGCACGAACCCCGCAAAGCTCTGCCTGCCGGGAGACCGTCCTTGCCCGGTTCAGCTGCAGCACCGCCATGGTGTCATCCCCGGAGGGCATGAAATGGGGTTTGCCGTAAAAGTCCTGAGGGCGGTGGCTGCGAGCCCGGATCTCCTGCTGGGAAAGGCCGCACAGAGGTTTTTCCTCCAGGGGCTCTTCCAGCACCTCCCGGCGGATCAGTTCCCGGGTAAGGTCCAAAATTTCCTGTAACTGGGGCTTCACCTCCGGGGCATGGAGCATGGAAAGCAGCAGCTCTGCTTCCAAGGCATCCACCGCCCCCCGGAAAGCGATCCGGGGATGGGATTTGGGTACCAGCACATCCCCATGCAAGTGGGTCATGTGCTCCGGTTTTTCCTCCAAATACCCCCCGGACAGCAGCCGGTAGCGCTCCGGTCTTGCCATGTGGGCAGGAAGAACTTCAATGCGCTCCCGCTGCAAAAAATCCTTTGCCTCACTGGTCAGCTGATCTCCGGTCCCCAGATAAAAGACCCGTTTCCCCTCTCGGTTGCGCAGGTTATCCCGGACCGCTGTAAGAGAATACAGCATTACTTACTGCTGCCGCTGCCAGTCTGATTCAGCCGACCGTTGGGCAGGATGGCATCCACCTCAGTGTGGGGACGGGCGATGACATGGACACTCACCAGCTCACCAACCTTTTCTGCGGCTGCGGCACCGGCATCGGTGGCAGCCTTTACAGCACCCACATCACCGCGCACCATCACGGTCACCAGACCGCCGCCTACCTGCTCCTTGCCCACCAGCTGGACATTGGCGGACTTGACCATGGCATCCGCAGCCTCCACTGCACCTACCAGGCCCTTGGTTTCGATCATACCCAATGCATTTGTGTTCATAATCCTTTACTCCTTATTCAGTCTTTCCAGAATTTTCATGGTCAACAGCTCTACAAGGCTGTCATCACAAGGGGATGCTTCTTTTTTGGGAGCTTCCGCATCCCACGCCACCCGGCGGATATTGATAAGATCCATGGGAGAAATGTTGTTGGAGCTGGCGCTTCCTCCCACTGCGCCGCAGCCCAAAGTCAGTGCCGGGAACAGCTGTGTGGTGGCACCGATGCCTCCCAGCGCCGCCGGGGTGTTCACCAGGAAACGGGATACAGGGATCTTCAAGGCAAATTTCCGCACCACCGCTTCGTCCTTTGCGTGAATGGCAAAGGTGTGTCCGCTGCCCTCATGCTCCAGTACCTCCACCGCCTTGGCAAGGACCGCATCCTCACTGTCCATGACAAACAGCGCCAGCACCGGGCAAAGCTTTTCCATGGAGTAAGGACGGGTAGGTCCTGCCTCCTGCTCCCGTGCCACCAGTACCTTTACAAAGGACGGCACAGAAAAGCCTGCCATTTCCGCCAAAGTAGTGGCACTTTTTCCCACTACCTGAGGATTCAGCGTCCCGTTGGGCCGGAAGAGAAGCTTTGCCAAAGAGCCGGCTTCCTCGGTGTTCATAAAATAGAACCCCTTGGCAGCAGCCGCCTTGCGCACTGCCATTTCCATGTCCTTTTCCACGATGATGCTCTGCTCCGAAGCACACACGGTGCCGTTGTCAAAGGTCTTGGACCGGAGAATACACTCCACCGCATGGTCCACATCGGCGCTGCGGTGAATATAGGCAGGTCCATTGCCCGCACCCACGCCGATGGCAGGCTTGCCGGAGGAATATGCCGACCGCACCATGGCAGGACCGCCGGTGGCCAAAATCAGCCGGGTCTGGGGCGCGGTCATCAGTTCCCGGCAGCCATCCAGAGAGGGGATGCTCAAGCAGGCCACACTGCCCTGGGGAGCTCCTGCCTCCTGAGCCGCCTTGGCTACCAGCTTCGCCGCCTTCATGGTACACTCCAGCGCCTTGGGGTGGGGAGAGAAAACGATGGCATTGCCTGCCTTCAAAGCGATCATTGCCTTATAGCACACCGTAGAGGTGGGGTTGGTGCTGGGAACGATGGCGGCAATGACCCCCACCGGAACACCGATTTCCCATAGTTTTTCCCCGGGGACGTCTTTTAATACGCCCACGGCTTTCATGTCCTTCACTGCTTCCCAAACCCTCATGGAAGCAAACTGATTTTTTGTGATCTTGTCTTCCACATTGCCGAAGCCGGTTTCCCGTACCGCCAGCTCTGCCAGTTCCAGAGCAGCGCCATGGAATTTCCGGGCAATGTTTTCTACGATCCGGTCCAGCGCCTCCTGGGACATTCCGGAAAGGGTCTTCTGTGCCGCCTGGGCAGCGGCTGCCAGATCCCTTGCTTCCTGCCGTGCCTGCAGATCCTTATCCATTTGCATGATCTATCCTCCCGAACTCTGCCACCGCTTGGGCAAATGCCGCACAGGCCGCCTCACAGGCAGACTGACTTCCGCACAGCAGTCCGCCGCCGAAATTGGTCTCGCTGGGCGGGGCATATAGTTTACATAACTTTACGTCCGCAGCCTTCATTGCCGCATCCATGGCGTACATACTCTCCAAAGGCGGCGCAATAAGATAAGCAAGAGGCGTACCCTCCTGTACCCCCGCCTCCTGAGCCAAAAAGCTTCCGCTGCGACTGACGGTGTGGGCAAGGTAGGGAACGTCCCCTGCCTCCTCAAAGCCCAGCCGCTGCAGCGCCGACAGTACTGCCTCCATGCCGCTGCGCACCGCCCCGGGGGTCTGCCCCGCAAGGATGCCGATGACCTCACCGGCATTGGGGGTGGTGGCATTGGCGGCACCGGCGTAAAAGCTATGGCTGTAGCACACCTTTACCTCCGCCTTTTTGGTCGCTTCGTCCAAGGCGATATAGGTGGCATCGTCACAGTCGGTGGTGAGCATTGCCAAAGCAGGATAGCCCTTGGGCGCTCCCAACGCCTTGCACAGCGCCGGGGATGCGTTTGCAAGGTAGCGCACCGCCAGCACCTTCACGGGAATCATACAGACCCCTCCAGATGCAGACCCACACCGGACACCTTTTTCTTCAAAATGGTTTCAATAAGGGAGGCAATGTGTGCCCCTGCCTCCACCGCCGGCGTGCCTTGGGCGTGGATATTACTCACCACGGTGCGGGAGGATTCCGACACACCGGTGTGGGGCTTATAGGTGAGATAGCAGGACATACTCTTGTCCGTCACCAGACCGGGACGCTCTCCCACCAGTACACACACCAGTTCACAGCCGGTGACATCCCCCACCGCGTCTCCGGCACCTACCCGGCAATACCGCACAAAGATCCCCTGTCCCAGCTCAATGCCCTTGAGCTTCAAGCCGTCCCGGATGGCCTGGGCGCAGTCCATGGCATTGGTGGCAATGGCGGCAGAGGAGAGGCCGTCACCGATGACCAGCTGCACTTTGGGCTGCCCGGTCACCCCCTGCCGGATCTTCTTTTGGTTCTCCTCATCAAAGCACCGGCCCATATCCGGTCTCGTGAGGTACTCGTCCTTGTCCTTACACCGGGTCTTCACCGGGATCAGGCCGTTTTTCTCCCCAAAATCCTCGGGAAGCTGGGAAAACACCGCATCCTGGGCAGCGGCATGGTCCGCCCGGAACCGGAGCATGGTCAGGGTCTTGTACCGGGGACCGGCTCTGCCCATGCCCAGCCGTGCCGGGGTCCGCTCCTTCAGGGCAAGATACTTATCCTTTTGGGCGGGGTTTTCCACCAAATACAGCTTCCGCAGATCCAGCTGGGTCACATCCGGTACAAAATCCCCCGGTTGATGATCCCGCTGCACCGGCTGAGGGCCGGGATCCCGGGGCTTATAATCGCTTCCCTTCACCGCAGGCTCTGCCTGCATGGACTGCAAAAGCTCCGCCACCATGGCAGACAACTCTTTTTTATTCATACATCAATCCCTCATTTCATAACTGCATATTCCAATTTAACGCGCTGTCACAAGACAGCGCAACCGCATCTTGGCCCCCGCATTTATGAGGGGGCTGGCATTTGCGAGGAACGAGCAAATGACTGGGGGAGCTTGTGCTTTGTGGGATTGCTCCCCCCGGCTTCACTTTGTTCAGCCACCCCCCTCGCAAGCGCGAGGGGCAAGGGCGTGTGCTATAACGCAGCGCTAAATTGGAATTCCTCAGAACAGCAGGCAGGAGCCGTCGCCCGCTTTGGCGGTCAGCTTGCCGTCTTCCACGAAGCCCATCTTTTCCAGCCACCGCTGAAACTCCGGGATGGCGGTTTTTCCTGTCAGCTGCCGCAGCGCAGCGGTCTCCCGGAAGCCGGTGGTCTGATAGTTGAGCATGATGTCATCCCCATGGGGGATCCCCATGAAATAGTTGCAGCCTGCCACCGTCAGAAGGGTGGCAAGATTCTCAATATCGTTCTGATCTGCCTTCATGTGGTTGGTGTAGCAGCAGTCGCAGCCCATGGAAATACCGGTAAGCTTGCCCATAAAATGATCCTCAAGGCCTGCCCGGGTGACCTGCCGGGCATCGTAGAGATACTCTGGACCGATGAAGCCCACCACGGTGTTTACCAAAAATGGTGAGAACCGCTTGGCAAAGCCATAGCACCGGGCCTCCATGGTGACCTGATCCGTGCCGTGATGGGCATTGGAGGAAAGCTCCGAGCCCTGGCCGGTCTCAAAATACATCACATTGGGCCCCTGTGCCGTGCCTTCACGGAGCAGCAGCTGCCGTGCCTGCTCCAGGGTATCCCCGGAGAAACCAAAGGCCTCGTTGCCCTTCTGACTGCCGGCAATGGACTGGAAAATCAGATCACAGGGAGCGCCCCCCTCCACCGCCTTGATCTGTGCCGTCACATGAGCAAGGACGCAGATCTGGGTGGGAATCTGCCAATGGTCCTTGATCTCCTGAAACCGGCGCAGCACCTTTCCTACCTGCTCCGGACTGTCCGTCACCGGATTCAGTCCGATCACCGCATCACCGGCACCGAAGGTCAGTCCCTCCAGGGTGGATGCGGTGATCCCGTCGGGGTCGTCGGTGGTGTGGTTGGGCTGCAAACGGCAGGAAAGGGTGCCGGGCAGACCGATGGTGGTGTTGCAGTGGGCAGTCACCGGCATCTTTGCCGCGGCATAAATAAGGTCCAGATTGCTCATGAGCTTGCACACCGCCGCCACCATTTCCGAGGTCAGACCCAACCGCACCTTGGCAATATCGGAAGCAGTGGTACTCTCATCCAGCAACCATTCCCGCAGCTCCGCCACGGTCCAGTTCTGAATTTTGCGGTACTGGTATTCGTTGACATCATCCTGAATGATCCGGGTGACCTCGTCCTCCTCATAAGGCACAGCAGGATGTTCCCGCAGCTCATGGAGTGTCACTGCCGACAGCACCACCTTGGCAGCTATTCGCTCCTGGGCGGTTTCCGCTGCCAGTCCAGCCAGCTTGTCACCGGTTTTTTCCTCATTGGCCTTTGCCAGGACCTCTTTCAGGTCCCGGAATGTGTAGGTTTTTCCCAACAATGTGGTTTTCAATTTCATATGCGTCCCTCACTCAATATCAAGGTTTTCACCACCACCGGCAGAGCAGGCCCCACCGGCTCGCCCACATCCAGATAGCAGCCCTCCTCAAGATGCACCCGGTCGATGCACAGACAGGGTCTGTCTCCGCCGGGCAGCAGACAGAGGCTCTGACCCAGGGCCTTGGCCATGTCGCCTTCCAGGCAGACAAAGATTTCCCTGTCCCCGATGCCCTGCAGAAGCTTCTGCGCCAAACGGCTGACCTGCCCATAGGAGGGTGCAGGATACCCCGGCAGCGCCAGTACCACCCGGGGGCTGTCCTGCATTTGCAGGCGCTTCTGGATCAGCTGGGGCAGCTCACCGCTTTCCTGCTCCTCCGGAGTAAATACCGCCACCGGCAAATTTTTTACCGGCAGATCTACGTCCCGGCAGAACACCGTGCTTCCCGACAGCTGGGTGCTGTGGCAGCCGGCACCGATCACCGTGGCACGGATGGTCTCTGTCCCCAGCCGGTAATCACCGGCACACAGAAGGCTTTGTTTGATCGCCTGTCCCAGTTCCGGTCCTATATCCCCGAAGCTCCCGGCGGGCAGCTTCCCCTCGATACAGTCCGCCACCCCTCCGGAGAAGGACAAAACCGGTGTATCCTTGGGGATCTCCCAACCCCCTGCCTCCCGGGTCAGCAGCTTTCCGAGAAGCTCTGTAGCAGGCCGCAGCCCTGCCGCCATCTCCAAGCCGTGGGTCAGGATCCGGGCAATGGCCTCCACCTGCCCCTGTGCCGGATAATCCCCGGGACGCAGATCCGTCAAAGGAAACAGCACCGGGGATACATAAACCAGCTTGCCCGTGGGGGTAATCTTCAAAAGCCGACCGCCCACATTCAGGCACCCGGTGGCAACGATCCTGCCCTTTTCGATCAGTGCCAGATTGCTGGTGCCGCCGCCAATGTCCATGTGCAGCACCGCTTTTCCTGTGTCCTTGGAATACTGCACTGCCCCGGCACCCCGGGCAGCCAATGCACTTTCCAGATCCGGACCAGCCGTTGCCACCACAAATTCCCCGGCATAGTCCGACAGCGCCGACAGCACTGCCGCGGCATTTTCCTTTCGTGAGGTCTCTCCGGTGATGATGACAGCTCCGGTATCCACCTGCTGCCGGGTAATTCCTGCCTTTTCGTATTCCTGTTCTACCAGCGTCCGGATTCCCTGTCCGTCCACAAGGGTCTGCCCCAAAAGCGGCGTCATATGCACCGGAGAACGGTAGCAGATCTGCCGCTGGGTGATGGTCATTTCCGGCACCGCAAAGCTCGATGCCCGGTTCTTCACCTGCAGCCGGGATACAATGAGCTGGGTGGTGGTGGTCCCCACATCCAAACCCACAGACAAAAGGCTCTTATCCACGGCCTGCCACCTCTTCCAGAACCTTGCGCACCATAAAATCCTCCACAGTCAGGGGATTGGTTTTGCAGCAGGGATCCTCCAGCACAGCTTTTACCAATGCCTCCCCGTGTCCCCGAAGCTTCCGGGGGTCCACCCCCGCCTGCCGCAATGTCTCCGGCAAGGAAAGCTCCCGACGCAGCCGGCACAGTCCGTTTTTCAGATTCCGTACCGCCACCGTATCCGCCGCACCACAAAGGCCGGCGCTCCGGGCGATCCTGGCATATTTGTCTCCTACCACCAGTGCGTTGCATCCCACCACTGTCGGCAGAAGCACTGCATTGAGCCGGCCATGGGGTACGTGGAACATTCCTCCCAAAGCATGGCTCATAGCATGACAAAGACCCAGTCCTGCATTGGAAAATGCCACCCCTGCCATGGTTGCCGCCATGTGGATCCTTCCCCGGACTGCCGCCGCACCGCCATAGGAGGCAGGCAGGTGGGCAAAGGCAATGCAAAAGGCTTCCTTTGCCAAGGCATCCGTCATCTCACTGGCCCCGGCAGCCACATAGGCTTCCAGCGCATGGGCAAGGACATCAAAGCCTGCATCGGCAATCAGGGTCTTGGGCAGTTGGGTCAAAAGGTTCTCATCCAGCACCGCGGCATAGGGCTGCAGACTGTCATCCACCAAAGGATGCTTGCCTTTGCCATGGGTCAGCACCGCAAAATCCGTCACCTCCGAACCGGACCCGGAGGTGGTAGGTATGGCGATCAGCCTCGGCTGCAGCCCGGAAAAATACACCATGGCCTTGGCACAGTCCATGGCGCTGCCGCCCCCAAGGGCAGCCACCGTATCCGGCACAAACGCCTTCAGCTGCGCCGTTCCCTTGGCTGCCAGCTCCACGGGAGGATCCGGCTCCACCTCCGAAAACAACTCCCAGCTTTCCGCGCCGGAAGCCTCCGCCAAACGCCGTGCCGTTCCGTTTTCCATAAAATAAGGATCTGTCACCACCAAAAGCCGCTTGGGCTTCAGGCTGGACAGCACCTGCCCGGCTTCCCCTGCCAAGATCCGGGTCGCACAATAAAATTCATTCATCCCATCACCGCCTTTATCTCAAGGATTCCCATAAAATCAAAAATCATGTATCAAAGCCTTCCAAAAAAAGACTAGGAAAAAGAAAACAAATGTGCTATTATGTAAGGTAAGAAACTACTGTCATTCCGAGGCTGTGTCGGCAGCCGTGGGAATCCCCCTTTCAGAAGGAGATTGCCACGTCGCTGCGCTCCTCGCAATGACCCAGACAAGGGAGGTGCGGCATGCGGATATTGGGGATCGACCCGGGCTACGGAACCACGGGTTTTGGTCTTGTGGATGCCCAAAGAGGCAGCAATCGGCTGCTGCGCTGCGGTGTCATCACCACCCCTCCCGGGGCGGATTTTTCTGCCCGTCTGGAAATGATCTATGAGGATATGCGCAAGCTCTTGGAACTGGCACAGCCGGAGGCCGTTGCCATCGAGGAGCTGTTTTTCGGACACAATGTCACCACCGCCATAGGGGTGGCACAAAGCCGGGGTGTGATCCTGCTGGCCATCCAGCAGGCAGGACTAAGCGTGTTCTCCTATAAACCCATGCAGGTCAAGCAGGCTGTGGTCGGCTACGGAAATGCCACCAAGCATCAGGTGCAGGATATGACCAAGCGGCTTTTGCAGCTGACGGAACTGCCCAAACCCGACGATGCTGCCGATGCCATCGCCATTGCCCTGTGTCATGCCCGGTCCAGCACTTCCCTGCTTGCCGGCTTGCAGAACAAATGAGGTGTTTTGTATGATCTATTATCTTTCCGGTCCCGTTACCCTTCTGGAGCCGGGCCTTGCGGTTATCGACTGTGCCGGTGTGGGCTACGGCTGCCGTGTCACCGCCTATACCGCCGGTCAGCTGAAGCTGAACCAGCCGGCAAAGCTTTTCATCACCGAATCCATCCGGGAGGATGCCCATGATCTCTTCGGTTTCATAAGCCGGGAGGAGCAGCAGTGCTACGAGCTGCTCACCTCCGTCAACGGTGTCGGTCCCAAGGCGGCTATGGCAATCCTCAGCGCCGGTCCTCAAAATTTCACCATGGCAGTGATGACCGGAGACGAAAAGCTTCTCACCGCTGCCCAGGGCGTGGGCAAAAAGCTGGCACAGCGGATCATCCTGGAACTAAAGGACAAGATGGGCGGCAGCACCGCCACCTTGGATTTCTCTATGGGCGCCGCACCGGTGGCAGCACCCACCGGCAACGCTGCCATGGCAAATGCCGCATTGCAGGAATTGGGATATTCCCCGGCGGAGATCGCCGCTGCCCTAAAGGGCGTAGACCCGGGTGCCACTACCGAAGAAATGATTCGCCACGCCCTTCGCGCCATGGTCCTGAAAGGTTAAAGGGAGGTTATTATGAGCCTGGAATTTTCTGAAGAACTGGGGGGACCCATCATTTCCCCCACCTTTGCGCCCCAGGATGCCGGGGAGATCGGTCTGCGCCCCAAGCTTCTTGCGGACTACACCGGTCAGGAAAAGGCAAAGGGGAATCTTTCCGTATACATTGAGGCCGCCCGGAAACGGAATGAGCCCCTGGACCACACCCTCCTCTACGGCCCTCCGGGTTTGGGCAAGACCACCCTCGCCGGTGTCATTGCCAACGAGATGGGTGCCGGTATCCGGATCACCTCGGGTCCTGCCATTGAAAAGCCCGGGGATCTGGCGGCGCTGTTGACCAACCTGAACCCCGGAGACATTCTTTTTATTGACGAGATCCACCGGCTGAACCGGGTGGTGGAGGAGATCCTCTACCCCGCCATGGAGGACTTTGCCATCGATATCATCGTGGGCAAAGGCCCCAGCGCCAATTCCATCCGGCTGGACCTTCCCAAATTCACCCTGGTAGGTGCCACCACCCGTGCCGGTCAGCTTTCCGCCCCCCTGCGGGACCGGTTCGGTGTCAGCCTGCGCCTGGAGCTTTACACCACCCAGGAGCTGGCAAAAATCGTCACCCGCTCTGCCACCATCCTGGGTATGCCCATTGACCCGGAGGGTGCCCGGGAGATCGCCTCCCGGAGCCGGGGCACTCCCAGAATTGCCAACCGGTTCTTACGAAGAGTCCGGGACTTTGCACAGGTCATGGGCGACGGCATCATCACCCGGGAGGCAGCGGATTTGGCTCTGTCCCGGCTGGAAGTAGACGAACTGGGACTGGACAACATTGACCGCAGGATGCTCACTGCCATCATCCGCAACTACAGCGGTGGCCCTGTGGGATTGGAGACCCTCGCCGCCACCATTGGCGAAGAGGCAGTGACCCTGGAGGATGTCTACGAGCCGTACCTTATGCAATTGGGCTTCTTGACCCGGACGCCCCGGGGGCGCTGCGTCACCCCCCTTGCCTACCAGCACCTGCAAATTCCTATTGATACGCAAGGACAATTCCCCATTTAATATTTTGGAATGTTGCACAAATCCGAATATATTGCAAGAAAAAATTCATAAAGTATTGACAAAATGCACCATGTTGTGTATAATTCATCCCGTGGCGGAATCATTCTGCCCGGATTTCGACCCTGCGTTATTTCCAGTCACATGATCGGTGTTTCACGGGGCATAACAAACCGAAAAGAGGTAAACACAATGTACGAAGACAAGACTTTAGTTTGCAAAGAGTGCGGCAACGAATTCGTTTTCACTGCCGGCGAGCAGGAGTTCTACGCAGAGCGTGGTTTCCAGAATGAGCCCCAGCGCTGCAAGGCCTGCCGCGACGCTCGCAAGAACAACGCCCGTGGTCCCCGTGAGTTCTTCACCGCTACCTGCGCCCGTTGCGGCGGCGAGGCAAAGGTTCCCTTCGAGCCCAAGTCCGACCGTCCCGTGTACTGCAGCGAGTGTTTCGCTCAGATGCGCGCCGAGGGCTAATTCCTCACACGCAAAAAAGGCTGCCTGAAAAGGCAGCCTTTTTCTTTGCAATTTACCCAAAGAGAAAAGCGGCTGCCCAAAGGGCAGCCGCTCATTTTACATTATTCTGCAACGTAGGGCAGCAGAGCGATCTGACGGGCACGCTTGATCGCGGTGGTCAGGGCACGCTGATGTGCTGCGCAGGTACCGGTGGTACGGCGGGGCAGGATCTTGCCGCGCTCGGACAGGAACCGGCGGATCTTTGCAGTATCCTTGTAGTCAATGCTGGTCACCTTATCCACGCAGAAAGTACATACCTTCTTACGCTTACGGGGACGCATACGCTGTTCGTTAGCCATGGGAATAACCTCCTTTGTAAGCAGTTGTGAGAGAGTTCAGATTAGAAAGGCAGCTGGGAATCGTTGTCGTCCAGCATGGTGAAATCCGATGCCGGTGCAGAGGGCGCGGGAGCAGAATAGCCGCCGAAATTGCCGCCTGCGGGGGCAGCGCTATAGGATGCGCCGCTGTTGTCGCCGTCACGCTTGCTGTCGCCGAAATATACATTGTCGGCTACCACTTCTGCGGAGCGGCGCTTGTTGCCTTCCTTGTCGGTCCAGTTACGGATCTGGAGCCGACCCGAAACCACTGCCATGCGGCCCTTGGAGAAATACTTATCGACAAACTCGCCGGTCTGCCGCCAAGCCACACAGTCAATGAAATCGGTTTCCCGTTCGCCGCTCTCCCGGCTGCCGAAATCACGATCGACTGCCAGAGAAAAACTGGTTACGGCGACGCCGCTGCCGGTCCGGCGCAGCTCGGGATCACGGGTCAGACGACCCATGATGATGATGTGGTTGAGCATAGAGAAACCTCCTTACTCTTCCACCGCGGTGGTCAGGCAGCGCAGGACGCCTTCGGTGATCTTCATCACACGCTCCAGCTCTGCGGGGAACTCGGGCTTTACTTCCATGTTCATCAGAACATAGTAGCCCTCGTTCAGGTCGTTGATGGGATAAGCCAGACGACGCTTGCCCCACTCGTTGACTTCAGTGAGGGTACCCTCCGCTTCCACCATTGCCTTGAACTTCTCCACAAGTGCGGCGATGCCCTCCTCTCCCTGTGCGGGATCGATGATGTAGAGCACCTCGTACTTACCGGTGATCT
>JAGAMQ010000085.1 GCA_017624645.1 Oscillospiraceae bacterium | reverse complement strand
GCCACCAGTTCAAAAACTGGTGGCTACAATTATTTTCAGCCACGGTTGTGACAGAAAATGCATATCGAGTCCCGTAGTCGCCACCATACATGAAAAAACCGAACTGCTTCACGATAGGAAGTACGTTCGGTTTTTCTGTTTATAGCAATGAAATTGTGTGCTAAGAATCAGAGGCCGGAGAATCAACGGATTCTCCGGCTTTTTGTCTAATTGGCCGGTTATTAATATTTCTCAAACGGAAGCCATACCCCGACTCCGTAAAAACCGCAGAAAATCACCGACAATTCCATATGCAGAGGAATTTTTGTAATAACAGCAGATGGTTTGCACCTCATCAAAATCCGTCACATTCAGATATCTGATGCTGTCAGATACCGCCGCATTTGGATATTCCCGACCCAATGCAATCCCTACATCTGCCGCCAGACACTTTTCGTAGCATTTTATGTCGTTACACTGTACGACAATGTTGGGATGAAAACCAGCCTGTCTGCAGGCATTGATCAAAATTTTGTTCATACTGTTTTGCTCACCTATGGAAATAAAGGAAGCGGATGCCAATTGCCGGAGCGTAAGCGGTTTTCCGCACAGAGGATTTTTTGCGGCTGCTTTGATACGGATCCGAGTACGCATAAAAACAAACCTATCATAGCCACTGTAGCCGTCCTTTTGTTCATCGATCACGATGTCGTAGCTATTATAGTCAGTCTCAGAAAAATCGAATACTGTACGGAAAACTGCTTTTGGGAATTTCTGCTTGAACGCAATGATCGCATCTGTGATTTCACCCCGGGTTGTTCGTACAAGCATCCGGATCTGCCGATCATCGTCCACTTCTGGCTGAACGGCATATACAGCGTGTTCCAGTTTGCGAAGTATTTCTTCCACGTTTTTTAAAAACAGTTTACCCTTTTCATTGAGCTGTATTCGGTTGCAGGTTCGGTCAAACAGGGAGCAGCCCAATTCCTTTTCCAGCCGTTTTACCGATGCGGAAACAGATGTGGCTGGTACATTGTGCGCCTCTGCAGTTTTGGCGAAGCTGCCGTTTATGGCGCTTTCCTGAAAATAGCGCAATTGTAGCAACTCCATAGTATCACCCCTTTGAACGTTGTTACCACTCTTTTAAAGTTAGTGTAACCACAATATAACACATTGTTGACTGTTGTGCAACAGAAAAGTAAAATGGTTACAACTACAAAAAGGGGGTAACAGCGCATGAATACAGAGACCATAAAAAGCTACGCGAAAGCCAATGAAGCACTTCTGCTGAAAACACTGAAGGAACTGTGTCTGATAAGTGCACCATCTGGGAAAGAGGAAGCCCGCGCAACTTACTGCAAGGGGTGGCTGGAGAAAATAGGTGCCAAGGGTGTATATATTGATGACGCGCTGAATGTGATCTTTCCGCTAAACTGTGAGGGCAGCAACGATATAACAGTCTTTGTCGCACATACGGATACCGTGTTCCCTGACCTGGAGCCAATGCCCCTGGTAGATGACGGTGAAAAGATCCACTGCCCCGGTGTGGGCGACGATACTGCCAGCCTTGCGGTGATGCTGTTGCTGGCAAAGTGCTGTGTGGAGCATAATATTCGCCCCCAGGGCGGCTTCCTGTTTGTTGCTAACGCCGGAGAGGAAGGCCTTGGGAATTTGAAGGGCACACGTCAGTTATTCAAAGATTATGAGGGAAGAATTACTCAGTTTATCTCTTTTGACAGCAACCTGGATTATATAAACGACCGTTGTGTCGGTTCTCACCGCTATGAGGTGGAAGTACAAACACAGGGGGGTCATTCCTTTCAGCGATTCGGTCTTGCCAATGCGATTGCCCAGTTGGCACAAATTATATCCAGGATCTATCAGATCAAAATTCCGCAGAAAGAAAACTGCCGCACCACATACAATGTGGGTACCATCCATGGTGGCACCTCCGTCAATACCATTGCGCAAAGTGCAAAAATGCTCTGTGAGTATCGTTCTGAAGACAGAGACTGTCTGGCCTATATGGAAAAGCAGTTTGCAGATATTTTCACGCAAGCCAATACAGATGAGGTCAAGGTGCTGGTTACCAGGGTGGGAGACCGGCCCTGCGGAAATGTGGAACCGGAAAGAATCGGCGCATTGCTAAACAAACTGCGCCCGGTGATCTCTGATGTGATCGGTATGCCGGTAAATACAAAATCTGCATCTACCGATTGCAACATTCCTCTCTCCTTAGGTATTCCCGCCATCTGCATGGGTGTTTACTTTGGTGGTGGCAGCCATACCCGTGAGGAATGGGTGCGCAAGGACTCTTTGACGCTTGGTTTGGAAGCGGCAATCCGGACGGCTTACACATTGATGGAGGGCAAACTATGAAATTTACCGCAGCAGGTGATATGATCATCCAAAAGCCGATCTATCCCGGGTATGAAGGCTTCGGCGCATTGGCAACCTTTATCAAGCAGGGGGATGCCCGCTTTTTCAATTTGGAAACGACCCTGAATCACGAGGGGGAGACATGTGCTTCCCAGTTCAGCGGTGGCACCTATATCCGCACAGATCCGGAAATTCTCGATAATATTAAGCCTTTTGGCTTTAATATGACCAGTGCCAACAATAATCACGCCCTGGACTTTTCCTACGGCGGTCTGCTTGCGACCATCGATGCGTTGGATGCCAGTGACCTTGTCCATGCGGGCCTGGGGAGAAATCTTGACCAGGCATCAGCACCCAAATATTTGGAAACCCCCAACGGGCGCGTGGCGCTGATTGCGGTGAACACCTCCTTTGAACCTTCTGCTATGGCAGGTGCCCAATCTCCCCGGGTTCCGGGAAGACCCGGTATCAACGGTCTTCGCATTGAAAGCTATATCGAATTGCCCAAGGAAGACATCGACTACATCAAGCAGTTGGCAAAGGATACCAACATCAATGCGGAGAAAGAAATCACCCGGGCAGAGGGCTACCATCCACCTCTTGGGGAAAATGAGGCAGAGCTGGGCAGTATGAAATTTGTCAGTGGCAGCCAAAGACGCCATGTATCCAAGGTAAATGCTGCGGATCTGCAACGGGTAAAAAAGGCAATTTATGAGGCGCAGCTGCAAGCTGATTACATCATGATCTCCGTGCACTCTCACCAGCTGAGCGGCAGTGCCAAGGAATCTCCCTCGGAGTTTTTGCAGCAGTTTGCCCACGAATGTATCGATGCCGGTGCCCATGCAATTTTGGGACACGGACCACATCTGCTGCGCCCAATTGAGGTCTATAAGGATTGCCCCATTTTCTATTCACTGGGCGACTTTGTTCTGCAGCTGTACAATGTACTTTTGGCACCGGAGGATTTTTATGAAAAGAACGGCTTAACCTCTACCGCCACGGTCCACGAGCTGCTGAAAAAGCGTTCCAAAGACTTTACCGTGGGTCTGATGACAGACAAGCGGATGTTCCGTTCCGTGATTCCTTATTGGGAAACAGAAGGCACAAAGCTAAAAAAACTGACCCTGCTGCCCATTGAGATGGACATGAATGGAAATAAGTCCCGCCAAGGTCTGCCTTATATCAGCAACAATCCGGAAATTGGAAAATACCTTGCGGATATGTGCGTTCCCTTTGGAACAAAGATCACTGCTAATGAAGACGGCACATTGTCCTGCACCTGGTAAGGAGGTAGAGAAATGACAGCAATTATCAACGCAGAACTGGTCATGCGTGACCACTTGATCCCGGAAGCGGTTTTATTCATCGAGGATGGAAAGATCGCCGGTTACGGCGAAATGCGTACCACATCCATTCCGGAAGATTGCGAGATCATCGATGCCGAGGGCCTGTATGTTGCGCCCGGACTTGTGGATATCCACAGCCATACCGGCGAGAATTGCCAAGTATGGGAGGATCCTGTCCCCTGTGCGCGTTTCCACCTGGAGCACGGCGTAACCACACTGTTGCCTGCCTTCCGTGGCCGTATGTCCGTGGAGGAACGGCTTTGGGGCAGCAAGCAGATCCGTGATGTAATGGCAACTCCAGAGGGAGAAAACATCGGCGGTGTGTACATGGAAGGTCCCTATTTGAATCCTGGCTTCGGCGCGAACCGGGCGAATAACCCTTGGGCAAAGCCGGCTGTAGAAGAAGATTATCTTCCTTTTGTGGAAGCCGGAGCGGATCTGGCTCGTGTATGGTGCATTGCCCCGGAGCGGCCGGAGATCCTGCAGTTTGTCAAAACGGTCCGCAAATACAATCCAAATATCCGCTTTGCGGTTGCCCACAGTGAGGCAACGCCTGAACAAATTGAAGCATTGATGCCTTACGGTCTTTCTATTGCCACCCACCACACCAATGCCACCGGCACCATCGTCAAGTACCCCGAATGTCGGGGTGTCTGTGTGGATGAGGCTGTCAATTATAACGATGATATCTATGCCGAGCTGATCTGCGATAGCCGGGGAATCCATGTAGATCCCTATATGCTTCGTCTTGTGCGTAAGATTAAGGGCGATGACAGAATCATTCTGATTTCCGACCGCACCTGCTACAATGGTCCGATCCCTCCCGGATACGAGGGTGTGACAGATCTGAACTTTGACAATGAGGGGGAGATCGCCGGCTCCAAGTTAACATTGGATGTAGCCTGCCGGAATTTTATGAAGCATACCGGCGCATCCATTGTGGATGTTTTTAAGGTGGCATCCTATAACCCCGCCCGGGCTACCGGTTTTACAGATCGGGGCGAGATCCGTGTCGGATTAAAAGCAGACCTTGTATTTGTGGATCACAAAATGAATGTTCACAAAGTTATTTTGGGTGGAAGTTTCAAATTCACAAGAAATTGAATCTCTCCTAAGCTCGAATTTAACTAGTATGTGTCCACCGGAAAATGCCGCCCTTCGGGGCGGCTAATTCTTTTGAGTGGGCGATATAGGGCATAGGAATGTGAGATTGCACCTTTACACAGTTGCAAACGGAATTTTATGCCCGTCATGGGGTAACATTCAAGGAATCCTGCAGCAGATCGAAAAAAACGGGTATTCTAATGAAAAGGGTGTGTACAGCTGTCGGACATTGTCGAAATGTTCTTGCAAATACCCCGGGACTGCATTATAATGGAGATAACAGATAGAAAGGGGGCAAACCTCATGGCAGGGGAGTACGAAAGGCAGTGGCCGCCCCGGCGGCGAAAGAAGCAGACCATGCCGAAATGGAAAAGGATGCTGCGCAAATACTGGCCGCCTATCCGATTCGGTCTGCTGCTTTTGGCACTGGCCGGTATGGTATGTCTTGTGATCTTACTTGCGGTGAATCTTTCCAAACGTCCCGCCGGGGATGACCGGCTGGAAACCCAGCTACCCACCACCACGGAGGCAGGTCCCGACGAGACCCAGGTTATGGCAATGGCCCAGCAGTTGGTGGAAGAAGCGGATTTTATAGCAGCGGGCTATGACTATCAGAAAGCCATCACCATGCTGCAGGAATTTGCATATTACGATCAGGTTCCCCAGCTGGCGGAAAAGGTAACGGAGTATCAGGAACTGGACAGCCAGCTTGTTCCCTATGCCGAGATGCAGAATATCACCCATGTGTTCTTTCACTCCCTCATTGTGGACACGGATCGGGCCTTTGATAAGGAATATACCAACGCCGGCTACAATCAGTATATGACCACCATTGACGAGTTCGTAAAAATGATGGAGCAGATGTACAACCGTGGCTTTGTGCTGGTTTCCCCCTATCAGGTGGCCTATGAGGTGACGGATGCTGCCGGCACCCGTTTTACCTACGGAGAGATCCGCCTGCCTGCCGGAAAAAAGCCTTTTATTATGAGCCAGGATGATGTGAATTACTACGGCTATATGATCGGCGAGACTGAGGGGGTGGGAGATACCCCTGCCTTCCCGGATGTCACAGGTGACGGCTTTGCCCATAAAATCGTCATCGGGGAAGACGGCTATCCCACCTGCGAGTATATGGATGCCGACGGCAATATCACCACCGGTGACTATGATCTGGTCCCTGTGCTGGAGACCTTTATCCGGGAGCATCCGGACTTTGCCTATCGGGGTGCCCGTGCTGTGCTGGGTATGACCGGCTATGAGGGCGTGTTCGGCTACCGCACTAAGCCCTCCTACGAGGCGGCACTGGGCAGTGCGGCCTACCAGAAGGAAATCGAGGAAGCCAAAAAAGTGGCACAGTGCCTCCGGGACCACGGCTGGATCCTTGCCAGCCATTCCTACGGTCACCCCCGCTACGGCGATTTGCCGCCGGAGAAGGTGCGCACCGACTCCGATAAGTGGGAAAATACCGTCCAGCCGGTGATCGGGGATTGCGATGTGATCCTGTATCCCAACGGCTCAGACATTGCCGGTATCGGTCAATATACCTTTGACAATGAGAAGTTTGCCATTTTGTATGAGGACGGCTATCGGTACTTCTTCAATGTGGACAGCCATGTTTACTGGTCCCAGCTGGGAACCAACTACTACCGGGGCGGCCGGAGAAATCTGGACGGTTACCGGATGTACCACAACCCCAATAAGCTGGAGGACCTGTTTGAGGTGTCCAAGATCTTTGATTCTGCCCGTCCTACGCCTGTCCCCAAGATCTGATAACCCCCGGTGCTGCCTTGCTTGTCAAGGCAGCACCGGTTTGCACTTACAGAGAAAACGAACACGGCAGTAGATATGAATTTGTATTGGGGAAAATGGTTGCATTTTCTTCTCCCGGGGATTATACTGTGTGCAGATAAGGGAAGGGGGAGCATCCGTGAAACGAATCGGAAAAATGGCAGAGATCGCGTGGTTTATCGGCACTTTTGTATGTGCCTTTGGAGTGGTGCTGTGCACTAAGGCAAGCTTTGGACTTTCCATGATGGCGGCACCGCCCTATATTGCCCATGTGGCACTGGTAGGCTGGCTGCCCTGGTACAGTCAGGGCACTTCGGAATATGTGTGGGAGGCCGTTCTGCTTCTTGTCATGTTCCTGCTGATCCGTAAATTCCGGCTGAAATATCTTTTGTGCTATCTGTCCGGTGTGATCTTTGGGCTGGCGCTGGATCTTTGGCTGCTGGTGTTGGGCGGCGGCGGGATGTTCTCTTCGCTGGGTTTGCGAATTATGGGATTCTGTTGCGGCATTTTGTGTATCTCCCTTTCTGTGGCATTTGTGTTCCGTACTTATCTGCCGCCCCAGATCCCGGAGCTGCTGGTTATGGAGGTGGCAAAGCACTTCCGGGTAGATCCCACGAGGATCAAGCTGATCAATGACATAACCTGCCTTGTGCTGTCTTTTACCCTGTCGCTGGTCTTTACCGGCGGACTGATTGGCGTGGGCGTGGGGACGGTGGTTATTGCGCTGGTCAACGCCCCGCTGATTAAGCTTTGGAGCAAGCTGATCGACAAGCTGTTTACCTTTGAACCCATGTTCCCCAAGCTGAAAGCCTGGCTGGAATAAATAGGATCCCACACTCCTGCCGGAGTGTGGGATTTTTGTGTAAATATTGACGGCTAAACCGTGACATGATAAGATAATTGACAAAGGGGGTGTTCCTATGAAACTGCTGACCGTTACGGTTCCTTGCTATAATTCTCAGGATTATATGGAAAAGTGCATTGAGAGCCTGCTTCCCGGCGGTGACCGGGTAGAGATCATCATTATTGATGACGGCTCCGTAGATGCTACCGGTGCTATTGCGGATCATTACGCCCAAAAGTATCCCCATATTGTTCGGGTGATCCATCAGGAGAACGGCGGCCATGGGGAAGGGATCAATCAAGGCTTGCGTCATGCTGCAGGAATTTATTTCAAAGTGGTAGACAGTGACGATGTGTTAAGTGAAGACTTTCCTGCCATGCTGGACACTCTGCAACGCTGTGAGGAGCAGGGGGGCGTGGATCTGTTCGTGACCAATTATTACTATGTCCACACAGATGGAGTGGGAGACCGTTCTATCCGTTTTGCCAACGCCCTGCCTCAAAACAGGATTTTTACATGGCGGGAAACAAAGCCTTTCCGAATCCACCAGCTTTTGACCATCCATGGTTGCACCTTCCGCACCGAAGTGATGCGAAAATGGACAAATCCTCTGCCTAAGCATGTGTTCTACGAGGACAACCTGATGGTTTGTCAGACCCTGCCCTATGTGCGTCGGATGTACTACCGGGATATGGATTTGTACCGCTATTGGATCGGCAGACCCGACCAGTCGGTGCAGCGGGAAGTGATGATGAAGCGCAGCCACCATCAGGTGCAGGTGACCCAGGCCTGCTTTGCCGCCTGTGATCCGGATAGGGTACACGAGCCTCAGCTGAAGAAGTACCTGAGACATGAACTCTTCATCCTGTTTGGTATCTCCATTCTCTATACCAGACTCAAGGATACGGAGCGAGCCGATGAGGAAGTGGCGCAGATGTGGGAAAACTGCCGCAGGATCAACGAAAAGTGGGCGAGGTATTTTGAACAAAAGACACCTTTGCGGTTTCTTTGTGTTCCCGGGAAAGCGGGAAGACGCTTTGCCCACCTGATCTACAGGCTTGCCAACAGGGTTGTCCGCTTTTGCTGACGGGCGCATATAAAGAGGAGAGGGTGTTATGAAAAGGATACTGCCGCTTCTGATGATACTTTCGGTACTGATGAGTCTGTGCGGTTGTGCACAGCTGCAGGGACTGTTGCCGGAGGTTGCATTGCAGTATGAGGAGCCCTATTTGGGCTTTGCCCAGACCGTGGGTGAGGAATTTCGTTTGGAGGAGTATTTGCAGATCCCCTTGGCGCAGTTGGAGAACCACCAGCCCAAGTGGGGAGAATATGCTGTGGATGTGTACTATTCCCGGCTGGATGCCGCCGCCCAGGAAGTATACCGGATTCTGTGCTATGCCATGGATATGGAGCAGCCCTATATTCTGATCGACGATAGACTGCTGGAGGGAACGGCGTTTTCTTTGCAGGATATCCTCTATGCCATGGCCTTGGACAGCCCCATGGTGGAGCAGAATCTGGAGTGGACCTACGGAGATTTTACCTCTACCGTCACCCATTCCCGGATCTTTTCCCAGCCTGTAGTGGAAAAACTCACGGGAAAATCCTTGTTTGTCAGCGATTTCACCTCCGAGAAGCTGGGGAAAAAGAAGCAGGCGCTGGAGAAAGCCCAAAGCGTTGTGGAATCTTTTCCCCGGGAGCTGACACCCCAACAGACGGCACAGGCCATTTACACGTATCTTGGAAAGAATGTCCAGTACTTCAACATAGAGGAGAACCGGGAGTCAGCGGATTTTCTGTATGACGCCCTGTGCACCGGTAAAAGCAATTGCGACGGCTTTGCCAATGCCTTTTCTTTGCTGTGCAGTCTGACGGGAATCCGGTGCTGTGAGAAGCTTTCCCAATCCTCCGGTGAGGCAGAGGAAGGTCATACATGGAACGCGGTAGAATTGGATGGGGTGTGGTATAATGTGGATGCCACAGCCGCAGGTGGAATCGATCAGAAGCCTACCTTGCTGCTGCATTTCGGTTTTTCCGATGAACGGCAGGATGCGGGGGTGTGGGGCAGCGAGCTTTGTCCGCCCTGTACCCGGGAGCTGTTTCCCTACGATTGTACCCTGCCCGGAGAGAAGGGTGCCGGAAAAATATTGAAGGATGCCCTGAAAAAGACAGACCGGGATTACCTGATCGTCTATGTGGCTTCCGGTACGTTGTCCAAAGCTGCCATGCAGGACATTGCCAATACCACCCGACATGATATCACCACCTATCACAGCCAAACCCGAAAGGGTGCGGCGGTGTACTACATCTACTTTCAGTGAGGGGATACACAATGCGGATCGTAACACTTGTGGAAAATACCGGCTGTGATCCTTCTCTGTCGGTGGAGCACGGCTTGAGCCTGTACATAGAATGTTGCGGAAAAAAGATCCTCTTTGATGCCGGCGCTACCGATGCCTTTGTTTACAACGCCCAAAAGCTGGGCGTGGATCTGTCGGCGGTGGAACTTATGGTGCTGTCCCACGGACATGCAGATCATAGCGGCGGCATTGCTGGTTTTTTGCAGTGTAATGACCATGCTCCAGTCTATGTCAGTGCTCACGCCTTTGCCGGCCATTTCAATGCGGCCGGGGAGGACATCGGCCCGGACCCGGCCTTGCTGGACAGCGGCAGGCTGATCTTCATAAGGGAGCCAGTGACCCTTGCCCCGGAGTTGGTGCTGGACTGCCCCCAGGGACCCTT
>JAGAMQ010000084.1 GCA_017624645.1 Oscillospiraceae bacterium | reverse complement strand
GTTAAGGTCGCAGCCACTCCCACCCTTGACGCTTTGCTGGCCAATTGCCCCCATACCTGGCTGAAAGCCCACGGCACCGCTGTGGGTCTGCCCTCCGACGAGGATATGGGCAACTCCGAGGTGGGTCACAACGCCCTTGGCGGCGGTCAGGTCTATTCCCAGGGTGCTAAGCTGGTGGGCGAATCCATCGAAAAGGGCACACTGTTTGCCAGCGCTGTCTGGCAGGAGCTGGTTGCCAACGCCCTTTCCGGCAAGGCAATGCATTTCATGGTCCTTTTGTCCGACGGCAATGTCCACTCCAATATCAGCCACCTCATCGCCCTTCTGAAGGCTGCCAAGGCAGCCGGTGTGAAGAACGCCTACTGCCACATCCTGCTGGACGGCAGAGACGTGCCTGCCACCTCCGCGCTGGAGTATGTGCAGCAGCTGGAGGACGTACTGGGCCAGCTCAGCGCTGACGGCTGTGACTACGCCATCGCTTCCGGCGGCGGCAGAATGAAGATCACCATGGACCGCTACGAAGCCAACTGGGGCATGGTAGAAGCCGGCTGGCGTACCCATGTGCAGGCTCAGGGCCGGCAGTTTGCTTCCGCCAAGGAAGCCATCGAGACCTACCGGGCCGAAACCGGCTGCATCGACCAGGATCTGCCCGCTTTTGTCATTGCCCGGGAGGGTAAGCCTGTGGCACCCATCGCAAACGGTGACAGTGTGATCCTCTTCAACTTCCGGGGCGACCGCGCTCAGGAGATCTCTCTGGCCTTTGACAGCGAGAGCTTTGACAAGTTCGACCGAGGCGACTACACCGGTGTCAAGTTTGCCGGTATGCTCCAGTATGACGGCGACCTGAACATCCCCCGCCAGTATCTGGTGCAGCCCCCTGTGATCACCAACACCCTCACCGAGGTGCTGTGCAGTGCAGGCATCCGGGAGTTCGCCGTGTCTGAGACCCAGAAGTACGGTCATGTGACTTATTTCTGGAACGGCAACCGTTCCGGCAAAGTGGACGAAGCTCTGGAAGACTATTTGGAGATCCCCTCCGATGTGATCCCCTTCGAGCAGGCACCTGCCATGAAGTCCAAGGAGATCACCCAGGCTATGGTGGAGGCTATGGCTTCCAAGAAGTATCAATTCCTGCGCTGCAACTACCCCAACGGTGACATGGTGGGTCACACCGGTGTCATGGAAGCTGTTGTCACCGCCATGGAATGTGTGGATGCCGGCCTGAAGGCCATCCTGGACGCCGCCGACCAATACGGCTACACAGTGCTGATCACCGCCGACCACGGCAACGCAGATCAGATGACAGAAACCAAGAAGGGCAAGACCTCTGTCAGAACTGCCCATTCTCTGAATCCCGTCCCCTTCATCCTGTATGACAAGGAGCGCAGCTTCACAGTGATCCCCGGTCAGTACGGTCTTGCCAATGTGGCACCCACCGTGGTGAAGCTTATGGGACTGAACGCACCCGATTGCTGGGAAGCCAGCATGGTATAACTCAAATTATTTAGGAGGTACTGATCTATGATCCGTCACAACACTGAAAACGGCACCGTGAACGTCAGCACCAGCGTTTATACCGATATTGCCGGCACCGCTGCCAGCAACTGCTTCGGTGTCAAGGGCATGGCTGCCCGCTCCGTCACCGACGGTGTGTATCACCTGCTGCGTAAGGAGTCCATGGCAAAGGGCGTCCGGGTGGAATTCCACGAGGATGAGACCATTTCCATCGACCTGCACATTATGGTGGACAACGGTGTGAATCTCACCGCCGTGGCAAACTCCATCATCTCCGAAGTTCGCTATGTGGTCACCAAGTCCACCGGCACCCAGGTTCGTGCCGTCAACGTCTACGTCGACTCCATTGTCGGTTAATGTGGAGGTGTGATCATTGAGTTTAAGACAGACTATAAACGGCGTTGATTTTCGCCGATTGGTGATCAGCGCAGCTGCCTCTGTCGAGATCCATAAGCAGCATCTCAACGAGCTGAATGTGTTCCCCGTGCCCGACGGCGACACTGGCACCAACATGTCCATGACCATCAACGCCGCTGTGGCGGACCTGCGCAAGGCAGAAGATCCCACCTTGGAGAAAGCCGCCGCCATCACCGCTTCTGCCCTGCTTCGGGGTGCCAGAGGCAACTCCGGCGTGATTCTGTCCCTGCTGTTCCGGGGCATTTCCAAGAAGCTCAAGGGCGCTACCGTCTGTGACGGCGTGCTGTGGGCGGAAGCTCTGCAGGAGGGCGTGGATGCTGCCTATAAGGCAGTTATGAAGCCTGCCGAGGGCACCATTCTGACGGTTTCCCGTCTGGCAGCAGCCGCCGCCCGGAAAGCCGCACAGGAAAACAACCACATTGAATTTGTCCATGCCGCTGCCATTGAGGAAGCCAAGGTGGCACTGGCAAATACCACCAACCAGAACCCCGTGCTGAAAAAGGCCGGTGTGGTGGACGCCGGCGGCAAAGGCTGGCTGTTTGTACTGGAAGCCATGATGAGCTCCCTTCAGGGTGAGGATGTGGTGGTTCCCGAGGGCGTGCAGGATACTCAGGTCAACGCCGAAGCCACCTTCTCCGATTTTGACGGAGAGGACATCACCTTTACCTACTGCACCGAATTTATCATCAACCGGGAAAACGACAAGGATCCCGAGGCCCTGCGGGCATTTTTGGACAGTCTGGGCGATAGTCTTGTGTTGGTGGACGATGACGAGATCATCAAGGTCCATGTCCACACCAACGATCCCGGCAAAGCCCTGCACGAAGCCATGGACTACGGTTCCTTTATCACCGTGAAGATCGAAAACATGCGTCTGCAGCACACCGAAAAGGTTATGAGTGAGAGTGAGAAAGCTCCCACCGTAGCACCCGCGGAAAAGCCCTTGGGCGTGGTTTCCGTCTGCGCCGGTGACGGTCTTGCGGATGTGTTCATGAACCTGGGCGTAGACGGTATCATCTCCGGCGGTCAGACCATGAACCCCAGCACCCAGGATATTCTGGAAGCTGTGAACAAGGTTCCTGCGGAAACCGTGTATGTGCTGCCCAACAACAAAAACATCATCATGGCTGCCGAGCAGGTCAACGAGCTGACGGAAAAGAATGTGGTGGTCATCCCCAGCAAGACCGTTCCTCAGGGCATCACCGCCATGCTCAGCTTTAACCCTGAAGGCACCGTGGAGGAAAACACCGAGGCGCTGACGGAGGCACTGAGCACTGTGGACACCATGCAGATCACCTATGCTGCCCGGGACTCCGACTTTGACGGCCATCTGATCCACGAGGGCGACTATCTTGCCATTTACGGCAGCGCCCTGTTCGGTACCAGCAAGGACATCAAGACCATGCTCAGATCTCTGGCAGAAAAGGTCAACGAAGACGGCAGAGATTATATCACCATCTACTACGGTGAGGACATTCAGGAGCGGCATGCCCAAAAGGCCGCCGACCTGTTCCAGGAGGTCTGTCCCAATGCGGAGGTCAACCTCCTGCGAGGCGGTCAGCCTGTGTACTACTACCTGATCTCTGCGGAATAATATGAACGAAACCACCCGAAAAGATATGCAACATATGCAAGGATCTTTTTCGGGTGGTTTTCCCTTTCGGAAAGGAGGGCACTATGAAGATACGTTTTGCAAAGCTTTTGGCTTTTGGCAAAAAGGTCGCTGACCTCAAGGTGCCGGTGTATGCCTCCCATACCAGTTTTTTTCTTGCCCTTTCGGTGTTTCCCATGCTGGTGCTCCTTTTGGGTCTGCTGCGCTATACCGGCTTGGGGGTAGAGACCCTTACGGAGCTGATCTCCGGTTTTTTGCCCAGAGCGCTGCTGCCTGCTGCCCAAACTCTCATTGTCAATGCCTATCGCGGCTCCTCCGGAGTACTGCTGTCCCTGTCCGCTGTCACCGCCCTGTGGTCGGCAAGCCGGGGGGTCTACGGACTTATGTCCGGACTGAACGCCATTTACGGACTGGAAGAGGATCGGGGATACTTCTACATCCGTGCCTTAAGCGTCGGCTACACCTTCGCCTTTCTTCTAGTGCTCCTTGCCACATTGCTTTTGCAGGTGTTCGGCACCTCTCTGTCCCGGATGCTTCCGGAGGTCAGCGGCTTTCTTGCCCGGGTACTGCGGCTGCGGTTTTTTGTGCTGCTGGCTGTGCAGACCGGACTGTTCAGCGCCATGTTCATAGCACTGCCCAACCGTAAAAACCGGTTTTCCGACAGCCTACCCGGGGCGCTGCTGGCATCCATTGGCTGGCTGGTCTTTTCTGATCTGTACTCCATCTATGTGGAGCATTTTTCCGGATATGCCAACCTCTTCGGCTCGGTGTATGCCGTTGCCCTTTCCATGCTGTGGCTGTACTGCTGCATTTCCATTTTGTTCTACGGCGGTGCTCTGAACCGATTTTTAACCTCCAAAGACAGATAACCGCAAAAACGGCTGCCCGAAAAAGTGGCAGCCGTTCTGCTTATTTGATGAGAAAGAAATTGCCTGCATCCATGCCTATCCCAATGCCACATCCATAGCCATCATCACGGTAAAACCTACAGCAAACAGCAGTGTCCCCACCCGTCGGCAGGCTCCTTCCTCCAGCTGGGGCAGTAATTCCTGTGCCACCACATACAGCATGGCACCAGCAGAAAAACTCAGACATAGGGGCAGTGCCGGCACAGCCAGCTCCGCCAACAGCACCGTAGCCACTGCCCCCACCGGTTCCACCACCCCGGACAGAGTGCCATAGAGAAAGCTTTTTCCTTTGCTCATGCCCTGCGCACACAGAGGCATGGAGATGATAGCCCCCTCGGGCAGATTCTGCAGCGTGACCCCCCCGGACAAAGCAAGGACGGAAGCAAGGGTGATCCCCTCCACACCGCTGCACCACCCGGCTACCACAGCACCCACTGCCATCCCCTCGGGAAGATTGTGCAGCGCCACTGCCAGCACCAGCATGGTATTGCTGCCCAGGCAGTACCTAAGACGGGAGGCCTCCGCCAACCACCTGTCCAAAAGGTCCAGGAACAGCACTCCCAGCCACACTCCTACGACCCCGGGCAAAAACGCCAGACGTCCCCAGGATGCCGACTGCTCCATGGCAGGGATCAGCAAGCTCCACACGGAAGCCGCCACCATGATCCCCCCGGCAAAGCCCTGCAGTCCTGCCTGTACCAGCTTCCCCGGAGAAGACCTGAGAAAACAGACACCTCCCGCCCCCACCGCAGTACCCAAAAGCGGCATCAGCACCGCCGTGACAATCCCTATCAAAAAAACTTCTCCCTTCTTTGCGGATTTTCTTTGTTCCTTTCTATGTACAAGAAGAGAATTTTGTGATAGAATGTCATCTGAAAATCACCCCCTAAGGAGGCTGTAACATATGAAAATTACCAACGATATTCGTTATATCGGCGTCAATGATCACCAGGTGGACCTTTTTGAGGGTCAGTATGTGGTGCCCAACGGCATGGCATACAACTCCTACGTGATCATGGACGAAAAAATTGCCGTCATGGACACAGTGGACAAGAACTTTATTGACCAGTGGCTGGACAACCTGTCTGCCACATTGGAGGGCCGGGTGCCGGACTACCTGATCGTTCAGCACATGGAGCCGGATCACTCTGCCGGTATTGCCCGGTTTATGGACGTCTACCCGGACGCTACTGTGGTCTCCTCTGCCAAGGCATTTACTATGATGCAGGGCTTCTTTGGAAGAGATTTCGCCGACCGCCGTCTGGTGGTGGGTGAGGGCGTAACACTGTGTCTAGGCAAGCACACCCTGACCTTCGTCACCGCACCCATGGTCCACTGGCCCGAAGTCATCGTGACCTATGATGCTGCCGACAAGGTGCTGTTCTCCGCCGACGGCTTCGGCAAGTTCGGTGCGCTGGATGTGGAAGAAGACTGGGCATGCGAAGCACGGCGTTACTACATCGGCATCGTGGGCAAGTACGGCGTGCAGGTACAGGCTCTGCTGAAAAAGGCTGCCGCACTGGACATTTCCATGATCTGCCCCCTCCACGGACCGATACTTACGGAAAATCTCGGCTACTATCTGAACCTGTATGACATCTGGAGCAGCTACAAGGTAGAGAGTGAGGGCGTAGTCATCGCCTACACCTCTGTTTACGGCAACACCAAGGCTGCTGTGGAGCTGCTGGCACAGGAGCTGGAGAAGAACGGCTGCCCCAAGGTTGCAGTCAATGACCTTGCCCGGTGTGATATGGCAGAGGCAGTAGAGGATGCCTTCCGCTATGGTAAGCTGGTGCTGGCCACCACCACCTACAACGGTGAGATCTTCCCCTTCATGCGTGAGTTCATCCATCATCTGACGGAGCGGGGCTATCGCAACCGCACCATCGGCATGATGGAAAACGGCTCCTGGGCACCCATGGCCATCAAGGTGATGACCAAGATGCTGGAGGGCAGCAAGGACATTACCTACACCCAGAACAATGTGCGCATCCTCAGCGCCATGAATGAGGAAAACCGGCAGCAGATCGCTGCTTTGGCAAAGGAACTTGCCTAAACGTAAAAAAGGGTGCGCTGCAAAGCAGCGCACCTTTTTTTGGAATATAATCAGTTCAGATCCAATACATCCTCTGCCACAGGGCCTCCCCGTTGGAAGCTGAAATGCTCCGGGGGATCGGCTTCGTTCCCGTGAATCAAAGCATCGTAAGTATAAAGCTTGCGCACAAAAGGTGCGATGCCCCGCAAAAGGCCGTTGAGGTGCATGCAGTGGGCATAGTCCTCACCCACGATCACCACAGCAGGGGGCTGTTCCAGATCCTCGGGAAGGTTGTTGTGGGTCAGATGCTTGTAGTGGGAGATCAGCCAGCACAGGAAATCCAGCGTTCCGTCGGTCTTTTCCTCCCTTTTTTTGTCAAAGGGACGGCGGGTGACCAGCAAAAACAAAGGCTGCTTGTCCACCACCACAAAGCCATGGGCCTCCACCGTGGTATACCAATGACAATGGCTGGCAAATTTCTCATAGAAAGCATACCGGGTGATCTTTCCCGGGTACGCCGCCGCCATCCGGCAGAACCATTGATTTACCGCCAACTGTCTGCGCTGCGCATAATCGGAATCCGCATCGGGTCTTCTGGCCGTACCGCCGGTTTTGCGCACTAAGGGAACACCGAAGATCGCACTCAAAGCATACCACGTCACCGGCAGCTCTCCACCGCCATCCCGGCAGAACCGGTACCGGCGCAAAAGCCGGTACTTGCTGTGAAGCACCTGCTCCAGCCGTTGGGAAACAGCCTCCTGTGTGGCTTCCCAGCCCGTGGGGGGCTCCACCATCCCCGCCCGGATCAGTAGGCAGACCATTTCCGCCGTAACCAAGCCCAGCCGTCCTGTCCATTCCAGAATGGACATGTCCGCTGCCTCCAAAGCATCTGCGGCGTAGGAATCCTCGTAGATCCTGCTCCAAATCTTCAAGGTAGACAGGTTTTCTCCCCCGGGCAACGGCTCATGGCGATCCATGACCCTTGCTTTGTATTCCCGGTGACACAAAAACGGCATAGCCTCCTGTGTCTGCCGGAGCGTCCAGGGTTGCGAGGCGGGTTTATACTGCAGCTTTTCCGGCATTACCTGCCACACCGGCAGCTCCAAAGGATCGGTAACAGCACCGTAGCGGCTTAGCTGGCACAGATCCTGCTGGTCGGACAAGGTTCCCTGTATTCCCCGAAAATCACAGCCCGCCACGAAAAGCTTATAGGCAATGGCAAAGCCGTCCACCTTCCTGCTCTTCTCAAAAGCAGTCAACTCTCCCGCGCAGATCTTATACTGCCGGTCACCGATGCTCAGGGAATTGGAGGTTCTTCTGTCCCAGGTGTACGTTCCAGCAAGCTGTTGATAGCTCCCTGTGGACAGATCCAGCACCTGGGACGGTTTCCCGGAGGATTGTGCCCTCAGGGTCTCGGTACGCACCAGATAATCTCTGCCCTCCTCATCCGTCACATAGTTGCAGTTGGTGGGTTTGAAAATGCTGCTCCAACCTGCCACACATCTTCCCATGGGGTCAAACTGGTAGATAAAATGCTGGGCAATGGCAAGGAAGCCTTCCTCCCCCAAAGACAAAAATCTCTCAATACCCGTCTCGTAGTTCTCGATCCGGGCAACCATCTGCTGTTGGTGATCCCAAACAGTCATCAGATTCCGGCTGACGATGAGCATGTGTCCCTGCTGGTAGCAGGCTTTCAGCGGGCAGCGCTGCTTGTTGGTCACTCCGTAGTGGGAGAGGAACCGGGTCTTCATGGTACGGGTGTCCATCTCCAGCAAAACGCTGTTTGTGATCTTTAGATTTCTGTTTTTCTCATGGTCGTAGCAGTTGACATAGCAGACCAACAGGGTGTTTTCATCCTTATAGTCCACGCTTTCGATCTGCCTGCCCGCCATATTGATCAGCAGAGGATTCTTCTGCCGAGCGTCTCTTATCTTCTGCGCCCATGTCTCCGCCAGGTCATCCAGCCGCTGCTTCTGGTCCTGGGACAGTTCTGCCCTGCCTGCGTAGATCCGGTCTCGCAGGATAATACGGGGTGCCTGGTCATGGTCATGGTTCCGGTCGTAGAACTGCCGCCGGATGTATTCAAAATAGCTGCTGTACTGGGGAACCGGCTTGCCGGCTTTCCGGTCCTGGGCAAAATCATCGGGGAAATATTCGTACAGGGAAAGCTCCTTCAGCGTCTGCACCAATTCCGTGATGAACCCGTCCAACAGAAGATAATAGCCGTACTTTTTCTCCACCCACTCGCCCTTTTTGGCATCGTAGTCATAGATCCGCAGGGCTTCGTGGGTATCTGCCACATGGACAAAGGCAAGCTGGTTGCCGGCAGTATTCACGGCTGCTGCCGAGTTCAGTCCGTAGAAATCCCGGACATCCGGAGCATCAGGCTCCGTCACCGGCTTGGGGTTAAAGGCATTAAATACCGTGGTAAAGCAAAGCTTACCTTTCTCATCCAGTGAAATGCTGCGCAGCCGCTTTGTGGTTTTCAGCAGCACCCGGGGCTGGGCAACACTTTCCCGCTGTGCAGGAATAGGCAATTCCAATATCTCATGGGGGGTCATGGCAAAGAGCCGGTCACCCTCCGGGGCAAACAGGATCCTCCGCACCCGGGGGTCCACCCCGGTGATGATCTTTTCTGTAACACCGTTGATATTAGGCATCACCCGGATTCTGATGATACCGGAGCTGTCCACGGAAGCCACCCGGCCGTTTCCCACACATCCGTCCAAAATGGGAGCAAAATGACTGTCACAGATCAGATTTTCCCGATCTATCCATGCCCCGGCAAAGGATGTGGGGTAATATCCCTGTCCATCCCGGTTGGTCAGCACACAGGTCCGCAGATCACAGCTGCGCAGATCCAGTCCGGAGAAATCACAGCCGGACAGGTCGTTTTTTCTTGCATACTTCAAAAGCTCCAGAAGATTTGCCACATAGATCCGGTCCTGCTTTTGGGAAGCCGTCCTTGCCTGACAGATCAGCCGGTATACCACGGAGATGTCATTGCAGCGATAGTCCCACCGCCATGTACCGCTTCTGCACACAGGCATCTGTTCCTGCAACAGATCTGCGGTAAACTCCCGGACATCGGCGCTTAACATTCTCTGGTGCAAAAGGGCACTGGGCTTTTTTGCCTTCACCGCCCGCTTCATTTCCTCCGCAATAAACCATGCGCAGAAGAAGTCCCGGTAGATCTGGTGGACAAAGACGAAGCTGCCGTCTTCCTCCTGCCGCAGGAGCTTGCTGTTTTTCACAAAATATTCTGCCGCCAGATCCGCAAGCTTCCTTCTTTCCAGTGCTTCCACACCGGAGGTGTCAAACATATCCCAGTAGGCGTCTGCGTAATAATCTCCGTAATCCTCGTCCTTCAGCAGGTTCTGTGCCTCCTGCACCACCTCCCGGAGAATAGACTTGGTGAATACATACGCAGAATCTGTGGCAGACTCCATGGTGAGCCGGTGTGCAAGCATCGGCAAAAGGTGCGTCAGCAACAGCGTGGTCAATGCCTTGCGATCCTCGGATCCGGCAGCGCTTTGATCCTTTTTCTGCTGCCACCGGACAAAGGCCGCCAGCAGGTCGCCCTTGCTGTTGATCCCCTCACCTGCCGCCGTCTGGGAGTACAGCCTCAGATACATGGGGGTGGACAGAATCTCCATCAGCTTGGCAGGCAGCTTGCCGGAAAGCAGTTTTCTTTCCCGCAGGTACTCCACCACCTGCAGATTTGTCAGCTTTTTAATATTCAGCCGGTAGACTTCCTCCGGAAGCTCCAGCTGCATATGCCGGCTGGTAATCAGCAGCCGGACATTCTGATACCGTCCACCGGGCAGATATTCCCGGATCTCCTCATCAAAATCCTTCCGCACCCTTGCCGGGATCTCATTATAGCCGTCAACAAGGAGCAGATACCGGGGTGTTGTGCACTCCCGGGCAAATTCCGCACCCAGCTTTTCCACGGTTTCGCTGGTATACTCTGCGGTGTCGGCATGCACCTCGTCATAAAGGACCCGGGCAAGATGGCGCAGGATCAGATGATTTTTTCCTGCCAATGTCTTGGCATCCACATACAAAGGGATCATGCCCCCGGGCTGGGTAAAGAAGGAGATATCCTCCTGGGCAGGAAGATAGTGATAGAAAAGCTTGGTAAGCAGGGATGTCTTACCGCAGCCCCCTTCTGCCCCCAGGATGGCCGCAGATGCGGTATTTACCATCTGCAAAACCTCGGTGTAGGTTACCTCCGCATCCCGGACCTCATCTTCTTCCTCATTGGGCTCGGCGGCAGTTCCCCTTTCCTCCTGTCCAGGGTGACAGGCACCCTTCCAGGAAAGGTTGGGAAGCAGCTCATCACAAATTGCCGACGGGCAGAACATGGGATCTGCCGCCTGCTTTCTCCCGGCAAAGGCGTGGACCTTGTCCAGCACCTCTGCCGCCAAGGCATTGCCGCCCCCCTCCACCATGGTACAGAACTTATCCCAGATCCGCTGGGCAGCACTTTCCATTTCCTCACCCTTTTGCAGGCAAAGAAGCTGCTTATGGCTGTACATGAGCCGATACTGCTCCCCATGTTCCGGATCCTCAAGAAGCTCACCGGAGAACGGGCACCCATCCAGCAGGATACCAAACCAGCCGATGGTCCTGTCTGTTCGTCCCAGGCGTTTTCGGTCCTGATTCTTTACAGAAAAGGAATGGACCTCCGGATATACCCAGCCATGTCCCTGTTCCAGAAATTCCCCACGGCTGGCAAGGAAGATCAAATACCGGGAATTACCTGCCTCCCGGAGCATCTTCTGTTCCCATTCTCCGCAGGGCTCCAGAGGGCGCTCCGGACTGCAATCCAGAAAAATATCCAGCTCCGGGTCACGGCTTTTCAACAAATCATACAGTGCCTGCGCTTGCCGGTTATCCGCACTGTTATGGGAAATGAATACATCTCTGATCTTTTCCATGGGATTATTCCTCAACTTTCCCCTTTTTTCTCTCTGTTTTTTATTATACCTGTCAAAAAAACCTCTGTCAACCACGCCAAGGCTTGCTATTCACTTTGGATCTGTGGTAACATAGTCAACGAAAAACATTAAGGAGCACCCCATTATGGATACCTTTGTCATCATGCTGAAAAATGTCCTGACCTTCGTGCTGCTTGCCATCCCCGGCTACCTGCTGGTCAAGGGTAGGATACTGGGTCCCAGAGAGTCCGTTACTCTTTCCAAGGTTCTGACCAATCTGGGCATGCCCTTTTTGATCCTGTCCACCACCTTGAAGCTGGAACTGGGGGGAGGGTTCACCCTGTCACTGCTCCTTGTGGGCATCCTGGGAACTGTGATTCTCGTAGCAGCCTTTCTGTCTTCTGCCCTGCTGGTCCGTAAGGAAAAAAATATCAAGACCAAAAACATGATACGCTTTTGCATGGTCTTTGCCAACAACGGATTTTTGGGCATCCCCCTTGCCCGGGCAGTCTTCGGTGACAGCTCTGGGGTAATGGCATACGTCATTGTCATGAATATCGTAATGAATGTGCTGGCGTTCACCTTGGGCGCGCACCTCATTTCCGGCGACAAGAGTGCCATCAACATCAAAAAGGCATTTTTGTCCCCAGTGTTCCTGTCCTTCCTTGCAGGCATCGGCCTGAACCTTCTGAAAGTGGACAGCGTTCTTCCGGAGCTGCAGACCTACGCCACCCATTTCAGCGGCATCGTCACCCCTCTGTCCATGGTGGTGCTGGGCATGAAGCTGTGTGAGGTGCCCCTCAAAAAGCTGTTCTCCTCCGGGAGGATGTACTATGTTTCCGCAGTGCGGCTGATCCTGTTCCCTGTGGCAGGGGTTGCCCTTGCCTTCGCCTTGTCTAAGATTCCCTTCCTACCCCTGACCGGAGATTCCGTGCTGGGTCTTTTTGTGGGATTGGCCATGCCCACCGCCGGTCTTTCCTCCGTCTTCGCCGATCAGTATAACGGCGATTCCGAACACGCAGTGATCCTGACCTTAGGCACTACACTCCTTTCCATTGTCACCATCCCCACCCTGTACTGGCTCATCTGTACAGTGCTGTAATTTGCCGCTAATTATGACGGTTTTCTTTATACAAAAAACAGTGGCAGGCTGCCTTATAGGCAGCCTGCCGCTTTGCATTTTGCTGTTATTTTTGCAAGGTCCGCTGTTTTTGGAAATATTCCTTTGTAAGCTTTGCAACCACACCGGACAGTGCGAACAGTGCGATAAAGTTGGGGATCGCCATCAGACCGTTGAAGGTATCTGCCACATCCCATACCACATCCAAAGAAGTAGTAGCTCCTACCATGATCATCACCACAAAGATCAGCTGATAAACCTTGGTCGCCTTCATGCCCATCAGATACTCGGCGCAGCGAGTGCCATACAGAGACCAGCCCAAGATGGTGGAGTAAGCAAAGAACATCAGCGCAATGGCAACAAACAGGGATGCAAACTTGTCGCCAAACACAGTGGCGAATGCACCGGTGATCAGCTCAGAGCCGGGCTTGACACCAAAGGCGATATCCACACCGCTGACGACCACCGTCAGACCGGTGAGGGTGCAGATCACCAAAGTATCGGCAAAGACCTCGAAAATACCGAACAGGCCCTGCTGCACGGCCCCTTGGGTATCTGCTGCGGCGTGGGCAATGGCAGCAGAGCCAAGACCAGCCTCGTTGGAGAAGGCGCTGCGGCGCAGACCCCATATCAGTGCCTCCTTCAGAGCAATACCGCTGGCAGCGCCCAGTACAGCCTTGGGGGTAAAGGCACCCACAAGGATCTTCTGGAAGGCAGTACCCACATTGCCGATATTGCAGAGAATCACCGTCAGGGTGAAAATGATGTAGAGCGCGCTCATCACAGGCACCAGAAGCTCTGTGACCTTGCCGATGCGCTTAATGCCGCCAAACAGTGCCACTGCAGTCAACGCCGCAAGGCAGATGCCAGCAACGAGGCTGACGGTATCCCGGTTGGCTTCCATCTGGGGAAGAAAGGAAACGATGGCATTGTTCAAGGAGCCGGTGATGCTGTTGGCCTGGGAAAGGTTACCGATGCCGAAGGAGGCAAGGATGGCAAAAATCGCGAAGAGGGTGGCGAGCCACTTCCAGCCCTTACCCATTCCCTTGACGATGTAGTACATGGGGCCGCCCACCCAGTCACCCTTTTTGTTCCGCTCACGGTAGTGCACAGACAGGACAACCTCGGAATACTTAATGATCATGCCCAGCAGTGCCGCAACCCACAACCAGAAGATGGCACCGTAGCCACCCATGGCAATGGCCTGACTGGTACCGATGATATTGCCGGTACCAACCGTGGCAGCAAGGGCAGTGGTCAATGCCTGAAAAGGCGTGACAGAACCGGTTTTTGCCTCCTGCTTCTGAAACACCCTGCCGAGGGTGTTCTTCATGGCATGACCGAATTTGGTAAACTGCATACCTCTGTTGCGGATCGTAAAGTACAGTCCGCCCACCGCCACACAGGGCAGCAGAATGTACATCCACGCCAATGTGTTCAGCGGTCCGGTGATAAAGTCCAGAATTGCTTGCATTTTCCCCTCTCCTTATTTTGGTTTTCCCCTATCATACTTCATCATGGTAAATTTTGCAATCCTTATTTCTTACATTTCTACAAAAAGTCTCCTATTGCCTTGCATTTTTTGTAATTTTTCCTGCCTTTTCCGGAAGAATGACTACTTTTTTACAGGATTATGCATCTGTAACTGCAAAAAAATTTGCACTTTGGGATAGACAAACGCCAAAAAAATGATTATAATAGCCCCAGCAAATCCTTTTAAATTTCTATCGGGAGTGATTCCTAATGAAACTGATCATTAAAAACGACTACGAGGATATGTGTGCATGGGCAGCGCAGCACATTGCCGATGCCATCAACAACCACAAAGAAAACCGCCCCTTTGTGCTGGGTCTCCCCACCGGCTCCTCCCCTTTGGGTGTGTACCGCCGGCTCATTGAGATGAACAAGGCAGGCACCGTCACCTTTAAGAATGTGGTGACCTTCAACATGGACGAGTATGTAGGCCTGCCCAGAGAGCATGACCAAAGCTACTGGTACTTCATGCACGACAACTTCTTCAACCACATCGACATTCCTGCCGAGAACATCAACATTCTGGACGGCATGGCACAGGATCTGGAAGCCGAATGCGCCCGCTACGAAGCCAAGATCGCATCCTACGGTGGCATCGACCTGTTCCTGGGCGGCAGCGGTGTGGACGGCCACATTGCTTTCAATGAGCCTTTCACCTCTCTGAGTTCCCGCACCGGTGTCCGAGCATTGACCGAGGACACCCTCATTGTCAACTCCCGTTTCTTCGATAATGACCCCACCAAGGTTCCCAAGACCGCCCTGTCTGTGGGCGTGGGCACCGTATGCGATTCCAAGCAGGTGCTGCTGGTCATCAGCGGCCACAACAAGGCCCGTGCCTTGCGTCATTGCGTGGAAGGCGGCGTGGATCATGCATGGACCATCAGCGCCCTGCAGCTGCATCCCGACGGCATCATTGCCTGCGACGAGGCTGCCTGCGGCGAACTGAAGGTAGATACCTACAAGTATTTCAAGGAAATCTACAAAAACGAAAAGTAAGCCTTTACAAAGCTTCACCCCCGGAGTAATCCGGGGGTGATTTGTTTTTGATTGTACCTCAAATTCCAATTTAACGCACTGTCGCAGACAGTGCATCCGCATCTTGGCCCCCGCATTTATGAGGGGGGGCTGCTGAGCGTAGCGAAGCTGGGGGAGTCGTTGCGGCACAAAGCTCCCTCCCGGCTCGCCTTACAGCGACCCACCCCCCTCGCAAGCGCGGGGGGCAAGGGTGCATACCGCAAACCAAACTACTGGATAAATTGGAACTTATTTCTCTTTGGCGGCGTAGGGGCAGCGGCGGCACAGATCCTCCGGGGCAATGCCCTCTGCAAGACCTTTCCGGATATTTTCCGCCCGGTCTGCGGTGAGGATCTCCTCCAAAGGCTGCCGGAACACATTGCCTAAGGAAATGCTCCCCTGGCTGTCCAGACAGCAGGGAACCACCGTGCCGTCACTCAGAATACCGAAATGATCCTGCATCCCGTAGCAATTTACTTTTCCTGACTGCTCCGGGTTTTCCATATCCGGCCAGCCGAACCGGTCACCGTACTCCAGAAACACCTTGTCCCGGATCCGGTAGCCCCGGGTATTCTCTGCCCAGTCCCCGGGGAGTCTTTGCCGCAGAAAGGCCTCTGTGAAGTCGTTTCTCCCCCCATCAGCACCCCGGTTCCACAGGCGCATAGACAGGATCGTACCTGCTTTTTGCGCCTTTTCTCCAAAGGCGCACACCTGCTCCAGGTAATTCCTGTGGACATCCTCCTGCCCAGCTTCGAAGCTATGCAAGGATACACTGACCTTGTGCACACCGGCGGCAAGAACCGCCTCCCCCCTCTTCTCCAAAAGGGTGCCGTTGGTGGTGATCACGCTGCGGAAGCCTTTTTCTGCCGCCATCTGCAAAAATTCCGGTAGCAGAGGGTGCAGGAGCGGTTCTCCCATCAGATGATAGTACAGATACCGGGTCTGCCCCTCCAGTCGGGAAAGCACAACACAGAAGTCCTCCCGGCTCATTTGCGCCGGTGTCCGGCTGTGGCCGTGGCAGAAGGAGCAGCGCAGGTTGCAGATGTTGGTGATCTCCACATATACACGGGAATACACGTCCATTCCCTCCTATCAAAATTTTCCAAATGCCGTAGCGAGTATTTCCATTATAGCACAGCCGCTCCTGAGAAGCTACATAAAAAGGACGGCTTTTCAGCCGTCCTTCATTTCATTTTCGGTTGCCGTCTTTGTCGTAGTAGCGCAGGATCCACATGCGCAGTAGCACCTGTGCCGCCAGCACCAGTACTGCAAAGAGGATAATACACACCAGTGCGGTAGTGGCCATCCCCAGAGGTCCCATCACCCCAAAGAACAGGCTCAGGATCAGGTAGATCACAAACAGTCCTCCACCCAAGCCGATATACACCATACCGGCAATCCGCTGGGCAAAGCGCCATACCTGGGTGCTTCCCGTAGACAGGTAGCTGCGGAAGCCGACGCGGCTGCCGGGGTCGGCAGAGGGGTGGAAAAAGTACAGCAGACCCGCGCACAAAAGCACAAGGGGACCTGCCAGCAACGCCAACCGGGTCCAAAAGGCCACCTGTCCCAAAAAGGTGTCCAACGGGGGCAGCAGGGCGGCAAAGTCAAAGTCCTTAAAAAGGGAGGTCAAGGCGTCCATTTACTTTTCCTCCAGGAATTTATTGATCTCATGGATGAAGCTGCGTACATCCTGGAACCGGCGGTACACAGAAGCGAAGCGGATATAGGCAACCTCGTCCAAGGGCTTGATTCGTTCCATAACCATCTCACCGATCCGGTCAGTGCTGACTTCTCTTTCCAAAGAATTCTGGATTGCCTGTTCGATCTCCGTAGCGATCCGGTCCAGATCAGCGGTATCCACCTGCCGCTTATCGAAAGCGCGGACCATACTCTGCAGGATCTTGTTTCGGTCAAAGCTCTGATGGGTGCCATCCCGTTTCACAACAATAATGGGCAAGCTCTCCACCGTTTCATAGGTAGTAAACCTGCGCAGGCATACCAGACATTCCCGACGCCGGCGGATACTCAAACCGTCTTCCGAGTGGCGGGAATCCACCACTTTGCTCTCCTGATCGCCGCAAAAAGGACATCTCATGGAAAAGCACTCCCCTCTTTCTTATCTATTGGTATATTATAACAGATAGCGCCGCTACTGTCCAGTTATTTTTCCCCGGAGGGGGTTGCCAAGCATGGGTGGATGGGGTACAATAGGGAAAAGAAAGGGGTCGGATGGGTTTTGAAAGAAAAGATCTTATATCTTGTTTGGGGCTGCCTGTACATCCTGTGCGTGGGTCTGGGAACGATACAGGAGGCAACGGGGCTGATGAAGCTGTCCCTGACGGTGATCGGCATAATATTCTTTGTGCCCGGAGGGATATTGCTTTACGATGCCCTCTCTTCCGGAAACGGGAAAGGTGTTCTGCGGATCCGGTGGATCAGCATTGCTTCCCTGACACTGACCATGGCAGGTCTTGCGGGCTTCTTTGCCAGCGGCGCCTCCGGTTCGGAGGAAACAGTGAATCTTGCTTACGAGATCCTTATGCTGGTATCTTCCCCCATGGCATGCAGTCAATTCTGGCTTTTGAGCATTTTTCTGTGGGGCTGTCTGCTTTCGGCAACTTTCTTAAAGAAAAAAGAAATAAGCTCCCCCCAAATTAAATCTCCGGATCAAAGGTGATCACTGTGTAATAGGTGCCCTGTCCCTGTGCGGACAGGGCACTTTCCAGTTGGTGCTTGATGTGAAGCTGTTTGTCCTGCATATCCCGGGGCAGGGTCACATCGAAAATGAGGTTGCTGTGACCGGTACCCTTAACCATGCGGAAATCGTGGACAGTGAGCCGGGGATCCATTTGCAGAAGAAGCTGACAGACACAGCTCCGTGCCTGCTCCAGCTCCTGATCCCCCACCGCCACGGGATCATAGTGTATCACCATATGGACGTTGTGCTTTTCCAGACACAGCCGTTCCAGATCATCGATGATCTCATGGCACAAAAGAGGGTCCTCTCTCTGATCCATTTCCACATGGAGACTGGCAAAGCGTTGCCCCGGACCATAATCGTGGACCATCAGATCGTGATATCCCAGTACCCGTGGCTCGGATTCCACCAGCCGGGCAATGTCCTGCCGCAGCTGAGGACTGGCAGCTTCCCCCAGAAGAGGGCTGGTGGTTTCCTTTATCAGACGGATGCCGCTGTAAAGGATAAAGAGAGCCACCCCCAAGCCCATGAAGCCGTCTATGCGCCATTGGGTAACAGCCTCCAGCACAGAAGCTGCCAGCACCGCGCCGGTGGTGATCACATCGTTTCGGCTGTCGGTACTCACCGCAAGGACGGCAGCGGAATCGATGGCTTTGCCCAGTTTCCGGTTACACAGGCACAACCACAGCTTCAAAAGCATTGAATGCACCAGCACCACCGCCACAGGAAGAGACAGCACCACCGGTGTGGGGACAAGGATCTTTTTCACCGAGGTCTTGACCAGCTCCACCCCAATAACAAGGATCAGCACCGCCACAGCCAGTCCGGAAAGGTATTCATACCGGGCATGACCGTAGGGGTGATGCCGGTCGGCAGGCTTGCCTGCCAGCTTGAAGCCGATAAGAGTGACCACGGAGCTGGCAGAGTCGGACAGGTTGTTCATGGCATCCGCCACAATGGACACAGAGCCAGACAAAAGACCCACCACAAGCTTCATAACAAAGAGCAGGATGTTGCTCACAAGGCCCAAAACACCGGACAGCCGCCCAATGGCAGCGCGGACCCGGGGATCCGTGACATTGTGGCTGTTTTTTACAAAAATACGCAATAAAAGGCCGGTCAAAAGGGTATCCTCCTTAACTCTACCGGTGGTAGAGTGGTATAATTCTACTGACAGGAGCCGCAAAAAAGGGGTATCCTCCCCTGTGGGGGTGGCATAGCGACCGGGCTACAGGTATAATAAGCCCAGTGTCCCTGTGGTTATTATAGCCCGGGCAGCAACGGCTGTCCAGTCTTTTATCAGCAAAGGAGTTTATTATGTCTTATCAGATCGTAACCGATACCTGCTGTGATTATCCGTCAGAGATGTATGCACAGCTGGGACTGAAGGTAGTCCCCCTGTCTGTGCTTTATAAAGGAGAGCAGTATACCCAGTATTCCGAGCAGTGGCTGAAAGGGCTGTTTGACGGTCTGCGAAACGGTGAGACCGCCAGCACCTCCGCCGTGAACCCCACCGGTTGGGCAGGGATCATCGAGCCGGTGCTTGCCGGCGGCGAGGATGCCCTTGTGTTGGCCTTCTCCTCCGGTCTGAGTACCACCTACCAGTCTGCGGTGATCGCCGCGGAAGAGCTGATAGAGAAATATCCGGGCCGGAAGGTCAACGTGGTGGATACCCTCTGCGCATCCCTGGGTCAGGGTCTTTTCGTATACTATGCCTGTCAGAAGCGGGACGAGGGTCTTACTTTGGATGCCCTTACCGATTGGTGTGAAAATACCAAGCAGAATCTGTGCCACTGGGTCATTGCCGACGATCTGATGTATCTGAAGCGGGGTGGCAGAGTCAGCGCCGCCACGGCTGTGGCAGGCACGCTGCTTCAGATCAAGCCCCTCATTCACATGAACGAAGAGGGTAAGCTCATCAATGTAGGTAAGATCCGGGGCAGAAAGGCCGCCATTAAGGCCTTGTGCGACAAGGTGGGGGAACTGGGAATTCCCGGTGCCAACGATACCATCTTCATCTGCCACGGTGACTGCCTGGAAGATGCCCAGACCCTGGAGACTATGCTGAAAGAAAAGTACGGCACCAAGAAGGTGTTTATCTACTATATCGGCGCGGTCATCGGCTCCCATGCCGGACCCGGCACCATGGCTGTGTTCTTCCTGGGCGAGCATCGCTGAAAATACAGAATAATCCGCCATCCCCTGCAGATACTAGGCAAAAGGGGGATGGCGGATCTTGTTTTTGTCATATTTTCGTACTGTGGTGCTGTATCTTGCCCTGATCCTTGTGATCCGGCTCATGGGCAAACGGCAGATCGGGCAGATGGAACCTACGGAATTTGTGGTAACGATGCTGGTGGCAAACCTTGCCTCCATCCCCATGGAAGACGGGGGCGTTCCGCTGCTGTCGGGACTTCTGCCTATGCTGGTGGTGCTGGGAATGGAGCTGGTGCTGGCAGGTCTTTCTATGAAAAGCCTGTGGGTGCGAAAGCTCCTGTGCGGCAAGCCGGTGATCCTCATTGAAAACGGAAAGATCCTCCAGGACAATCTGCGCAAGACCCGGGTAACCATGGATGAGCTTACCGGGCATCTGCGGGAAAAGGATGTGCTGGATCTGGGAGCGGTGCAGTATGCCATTCTGGAGACCAACGGCAACCTGTCCGTATTCCCCTACCCCGGGGAACGGCCTGCCACCGCCCGGGAGGCGGGGGTGCAGACCCAGGACCAGTATCTGCCTCTGACTGTGGTGTCCGACGGAGTGGTAATGCGGCAGAATCTGAAAAAAGCCGGAAAAAACGAAGCATGGCTGGAAAAACAGCTGAAAAAGCAGAAAGTCAGCCTGCAGGACACTTGGCTCCTGACAGTAGACGGAGGGGGCAGCGTGCAGTTTTACCGGAAGGAGAAATCGAAATGAAGCGGCTTTGGCTGGGAGCAGGGCTCCTTGTTGCATTATTTATCCTTTCCTTATGGAGTGGCCTCGCCATGGGAGATCTGCACAAGGAGCTTTCCTCCGGGATGGAGCAGGCATCCCAGGCTGCCCTGTCGGGAGATCTGCAGGCAGGTGCCGCCACGGCACAAGAGGTAAAAGAGCAGTGGCAGAAGTATTGGAAACCGGTGGCAATCATCACCGACCATGAGCCTATGGAGGAGATCGACGAGATCTTCGCCCAGACCGAGACCTATGCCCGGGCAGGACAGGCAAATGCCTTTGCCGTCGGCTGCGCCCGGCTGGCACGGCTACTGGAGGCCGCCGGGGAAGCCCACACCCCCATGTGGTGGAACCTGCTGTAAAAAGCACTATAACCTGCTCCCGGCGGGGAGCAGGTTTTTCTTGTTTACTTGGCGTATTCCACAGCCTTGGTTTCCCGGATCACATTGACCTTGATCTGACCGGGGTATTCCAGCTCTGCCTCGATCTTCTTGGCAACATCTCTTGCCAGAATGATCATGTTGTCCTCGGTGACCTCCTCGGGCTTGACCATGATGCGAACCTCACGGCCTGCCTGGATGGCAAATGCCTTCTCTACGCCGGGGTAGGAGCCGGTAAGCTCCTCCAGCTTCTACAGGCGACGGATGTAGTTCTCCACATTCTCACGGCGGGCGCCGGGACGGGCAGCGGAAACAGCATCGGCAGCCTGTACAAGAACGGCAATGACCGTCTTGGGCTCCACATCACCGTGGTGCGCCTCGATGGCATTGACGATGACAGGATTTTCCTTATACTTACGGGCAAGATCCGCACCCAGCTGCACATGGCTGCCCTCCACCTCGTGGTCGATGGACTTGCCCAGATCGTGCAGAAGACCTGCCCGCTTGGCAAGGGCCACATCCACACCCAGCTCGGAGGCCATAAGACCGGCAATGTGGGCAACCTCGATGGAGTGGTTGAGAACATTCTGACCGTAAGAGGTACGGTACTTCTGACGACCCAGGATCTTCACCAGCTCGGGGTTCAGGCCGTGGATGCCGGTTTCATAGCAGGCGCGCTCACCCTCCTCACGGATGGTGCGGTCCACTTCCTTACGGGCCTTCTCCACAGTATCCTCGATACGGGTGGGATGGATCCGTCCGTCCACGATGAGCTTCTCAAGGGCAAGTCTTGCCACCTCTCGGCGCACCGGGTCGAAGCTGCTGACGGTAATGGCTTCGGGGGTATCATCAATAATAAGATCCACACCGGTGATGGTCTCAAGGGTACGGATGTTCCGACCCTCACGGCCGATGATACGGCCCTTCATTTCATCGGTGGGCAGTGCCACCACGGATACGGTGGCTTCCGCGGCGTGATCCGCGGCACAGCGCTGGATGGCGATGGACAGGATCTCTCTTGCCTTTTCGTCAGCCTCGTCCTTCATCTCCTGCTCGATCTCCTTGATCTTCATGGCAGTCTCGTGACGGACCTCGGTCTCCACATTGGCAAGGAGGAACTGCTTTGCCTGCTCCTGGCTAAGACCGGAAATCTGCTCCAGAGTGGCAAGATGTGCCTTCTTCACAGCCTCGGCTTCCTCCTTGGCGGCGGCAACCTCCAAAAGCTTCTTGGCAAGGTCTTCTTCCTTACGCTCGAAGGCATCTGCCTTCTTGTCCAACGTTTCTTCCTTCTGCTGCAGCCGGCGCTCCTGCTTGCTCAGCTCAGCGCGGCGCTCTTTGACTTCTTTTTCGTACTCTGTGCGGGATTTATGGATCTCGTCCTTGGCTTCCAGAAGCATTTCCTTCTTACGGCTCTCACCGCTGCGGATGGCTTCGTTGATAAGACGGGTGGCTTCCTGCTCTGCAGAGCCGATCTCCCGTTCCGCTACCTTTTTCCGGTAGGCAATACCAATACCAAAGCCCACAGCCAGCGCCGCAACACCAACCAGGACGATCAACAGGATCTCAAATGTGTCCATAAACTTCTTGCACACCTCCTTTTTAGAATAGACATAACAAAGAGGTGAGCGCAATAAGCCTCATGTGTGAAATTAGAGCTTCCGCCGGTGCGGAATAAAGGCGACCTCTAAAAGGGTTTTTGAGGTTGTCCCTAATAATCAAACGCCAGGAGGCGTAAAACGCAAACCTCGGTTCATGCCGGGTAAAACTGCATACAACAGACACCTATGCGCCCAATATATACAATATCAACTCTATTTTACTGACTGCAAAAGGGAAAGTCAAGTAAAATCTCAAAAATATCCCCCCGCAGCAGCATCATTTCAAATTCCAATTTATCGAGCAGTTTACAATCCCGCACCAGCCAAAGGCTCCCCTTGTCAGGGGAGCTGGCGAAAATCTTTGATTTTCGACTGAGGGGTAGTAAATACCTTGGTTTTTTCTCTCCCTCCGTCTTTTGCTTCGCAAAATCCACCTCCCTCCTCAGAGGGAGGCAGGGGCACGTCACAAGCTTAAAACGATTCGATATATTAGAATTTGAAGAGGGGGGTAAAAAGTATGACGGTCAATGATAAATAAGGTATTTACATTTGCAAAAAAATGGTGTATGATGGGGACGAACAGAGTAGGATCCCTCGCGTGAAGTGCTGTTAAAATGGGGAGTTGAGTGACAGACGAAGGACGTTGTCCGCGATGAGGTTTCCGCACCCGCTGGCCATAAAAGGATTTCCTCCTTTTGGCAAGGCGATACTCGATCCGGCAAGTGGTCGCGAAAATTGTGCGCCCTTTCCCGATTGGTGATCCGTATAACACTCCCTTTGTGCCTTGACACAAAGGGACTTTTTGTTATTTGGCTGCCACCGGGCTTGTCAAAAACTGGAGGAATACAGTATGCAAACAAAAAAACAAAATCCGTTTCCGGTAAAGCGACTGGTGCTGAACGCAGTGCTGGTTGCCATCTATGTGGTTTTGGGATACCTGCGTATCCCCATCGGCAACGCCTTCCGTATCAGCATGGCACCCTTTGCGGTGATCATGGCCGCTTTGGTGTTCGGACCCACCGACGGCCTGATCGTAGGCTTTGTGGGAGAGTTTCTGACCCAGATCCTGGGGCCCTACGGCCTGACCCAGACCACCCTTTTGTGGTGCATCGGAGAGACGGTCCGGGGCGGTGCTCTGGGTCTGTGCAGCCGGCTGTTTTTGAAATGGCTGCCCACCTGTGACCGACCCTCTGGCAGGCAGATCGCTACCCTGCTGACCTGCAGCTGCGCCACCGGTGTCCTTGCTGCCCTGGGTCAGACCTTTGCTCTGTATGTGGATTCCACAATGCTGGGATATTATAATGAAACCATGGTGTTCGGTCTGCTGATTTGGCGGATCGTGATCTACATTGTTGTATCTGCCCTCTTGGGATATCTGTGCATGCCCATTATCACCGCCCTGCGGAAAACAAAGCTAGTATAAAGAGAGTGTTTTTATGAATATTACAGAAGCCCTGGAATTTATCCGTTCCGTTTCCTGGAAAGGCACCATGCCCGGCTTGAGCCGCACCTTCGGTCTTTTGGAATTGATGGGCAATCCCCAAAAGGATATGAAGTATGTCCATGTGGCAGGCACCAACGGCAAGGGCTCCACCTGCGCCATGGTATCTACCATCCTGCACAAGGCAGGCTACAAGGTGGGTCTTTACACCTCTCCCCACATCTACTGCTTCAATGAGCGAATTCAGATAAACGGAGAAAACATCTCCGATGAGGAGCTGGCAGCTGCCACAGAATATGTGCGCCCCCTTGCCCAGTCCATGGAGGAATGTCCCACGGAATTTGAGTTGGTATTCTGCATCGCGGTGGAGTGCTTCAAGCGCAGAGGCTGCGATATCGTCATTACGGAAGTAGGCATGGGCGGTGCGCTGGATGCCACCAATGTGATCCCTGCTCCCGAGGTGGCGGTGATCACCAATATCGGTCTGGATCACACGGAATTTTTGGGTGACACAGTAGAAACCATCGCCCGGGAAAAGGCCGGCATCTTCAAGGCCGGCTCCAGCGCTGTGATCTATCCCGCTTCCCCCTCCGTTGAAGCGGTTCTGGAGGGTGTGTGCAGGGAAAAGGGAATCCCCTGCCGAAAAGCAGATTTTGCAAGCATTACCTCCCTCTCTCACTCACTGGAGGGACAGACCTTTGACTGCGGCAGCCGTAAGGAGCTGTTCCTGCCCCTGCTGGGTCAGCATCAGCTGTATAACTGCTGCGTTGCGCTGAACACCATTGACGCCCTGGGGGAAAGAGGCTGGCAAATTACCGAGGAGCATATCCGCAAGGGTCTTGCGGACACCCTTTGGCCCGGTCGGTTCCATATCATGGGTCAGGATCCCCTGTTCATCATCGACGGCGGTCACAATCCCCAGTGCTTTGAGGCGCTGGTGAAGAATATTGAGGACTATCTGGCAGGAAAGCAGATCATCGGTCTGACCGGTGTGCTGGCAGACAAGGACTACGCAGATATGTACAAGCCGGTGCTGCCTATGATCCGGGAGTTTGTGTGCATCACTCCCCCCAGTGACCGGAAGCTGGAGGCAGCAAAACTGGCGGAGCATCTCCGCCTTAACGGGGCAAAGGCAACGGCCTGCGATACCATTGCTCAGGGCGTGGAGCTTGCAAAGGAGCTGGCAGGAAAAGACGGCGTTGTTCTGTGTTTTGGCTCCCTGTACTCCATCGGGGATATTCAGAAAGCATATTCCGGCTGAGGAAACAACTATGACTTTAGACCAAGCGATCAATTATATCCATTCCCTCTACCGCCCCGGCAACAAGCCGGGTCTGCACAGGATCCGGGCACTTTTGGCGCTTTTGGGCAACCCGGAAAAGGAACTGAAATTTGTCCACATTGCCGGAACCAACGGAAAAGGCTCCACCGCTGCCATGACGGCATCCATCCTGTGCAAGGCTGGTTACAAGGCTGGTCTTTTCACCTCCCCTTATATCTACCGCTTCCATGAGCGCATCCAGATGGACGGCAAGCAGATCACCGACGAAAAGCTGCTGCCTTTGATCCTGAAAGTTAAGGCTTTGGCAGACACCATGCCCGAGCCCCCTACGGAATTTGAATTTGTTACCGCCCTTGCCATGGAATACTACCGGCAGGAGGCCTGCCCCATTGTAGTTTTGGAGGTAGGCATGGGAGGCTTGCTGGATGCCACCAACGCCATCGGCGTACCGGAGGTGGCAGTGATCACCAACATCGGACTGGATCACACGGAGGCCTTGGGCAACACTGTAGAAGAAATTGCTCTGAACAAGGCAGGTATTTTCAAGGAGGGCGGCGATGCCGTGGTCTACCGGTGCGGCGATGCAGTGGACGCTGTGTATGAACAGGTCTGCCGGGAAAAGGATCTTCGGCTTGTCAAGGCGGATTTTGACAGTCTGCGGGTAATTTCCCGGAATCTCACCGGACAGATCTTTGACTGCGGTGACAGAAAGGCATTGGCGCTTCCCCTGTTGGGGGAGCATCAGCTGTACAACGCGTCGGTGGTTCTGTCAGTGATCGACACCCTGATCCTCCGGGGCTGGAAGATCACCGAGGCGCATATCCGGGAGGGTATGAGCAGCGTTTCCTGGCCCGGACGCTTCGATATCATCCATGAAGACCCGCTGTTTATCATAGACGGCGGTCACAATTCCCAGTGCTTCGACACCTTGGTCAAGAACATTGAGGACTACCTTAAAGACCGGAAGGTCATTTGCCTTACCGGCGTACTGGCAGACAAGGACTACGCAGATATGTACCGGCCCCTGATCCCCCTGGTGGAGGAATTTGTGTGTGTCACACCTCCCAACCCCCGGAAGCTGGAAGCAGCACAGCTGGCGGAGCATCTTTCCCGGCACGGCGCAAAGGCAGCCCCCTGCACCTGCGTGGAAGCGGGTGTCCGGCTTGCCCTGGAAAAGGCGGGCAGAGACGGTGTGGTGCTGAGCTTCGGTTCTTTGTACCTGCTGGGTGCTGTCCGGGAAGGTCTGGACGCAGTTTTGAAAAACCAATCAAAAGGAGAATGATTTATGCATATTCATCACGATCATATTGCCGGTGGCGACCATAGCCACAGCCACGAGCATACCCACACCCATGAACACACCCACGACGGCGTGACCCACACCCACGAGCATTGCCATGCCCACGAGCACGGTCACACCCACCCCCATGAGCACGATCACCTCCACGGCGAGGGTCATACCCATGAACATAGCCACGACTGCGCCGGTGAGTGCGGCGGCTGCAGCGGCTGCCAGCATACTCCCATGGAGGAGTTGACCGCTCTGATGCAGTATATGGCAAATCACAACGCAGCCCACGCCCGGGAGCTGGCGGAGCTGGCTGTGCAGCTGCAAAAGGCGGGCAATCCCGCTGCCTACGAGCAGGTGATGGCTGCGGTCTCCGATTTTGAAAAGGGCAACCTGCGTCTGACTGCCGTGCTGGCAAGTCTGAAATAAGGAGGATGTATTATGTGCCTTTCTACGGTTTACAAGAACAAGAAAGAGGATGCTTGTGTGGTGATGCGCAATGTGATGCGCATTGAGTGCCGGGACGACTGTGTGATCCTCACCGATCTGATGGACCGCTCTGCGGTGATCGAAGGAGAGCTGGTGGAAGCCAATCTGGTGGACGG
>JAGAMQ010000083.1 GCA_017624645.1 Oscillospiraceae bacterium | reverse complement strand
TAGCAACGGTGACAGCGGTACGGCCCAGGGGCTTACCGGCAGCATCGATCACATACCACTTGCGCTCAACGGTCTCCTTTTTAGCCAGTGTAGTGGACATTATGCGTTCCTCCAATAGGTAAAATATTTTTTGACAAATCCTCTCGTTCGCAGTACAATGTCTGCAAAACGCTTGATTTTTATATCATAGTAATCTTTGAATGTCAACTACATTTTTGATTAAATTTATCCAGCGCAATATAAACTTTGAAAAACTTAAAATAGCTCTTAAATACTCGCAAATGCTCACTTGCTATTTTTGGTAAAAAACGGGAGAAATGAAACATGCAGCGACTGCTTGGTCTTGTCCGCCGCTGTGCGGAGGATTACAATATGATACAAGATGGGGACCGAATCGGAGTAGGGGTGTCCGGCGGTAAGGATTCTCTAGTCCTTTTAGTCCTGCTGGCACAGCTGCGGAAGTTTAACCACAAGCGTTTTGATGTGGAGGCTGTCTGCGTCGATCTTGGCTTTGGTATGGACTTTTCCGGTATCGAGAAGCTGTGCAGGGACTTGGATGTGCCCTTTACCCTTGTCAGCACACAGATTGCACCTGTGATCTTTGACTACAGGAAGGAGAAGAACCCTTGCTCCATGTGTGCAAAGATGCGTCGGGGGGCTTTGAATCAGGCGCTGTTGGATCGTGGACTGAACAAGCTGGCGCTGGGTCATCACTACGATGATGCTGTGGAGACATTCTTTATGTCGTTGATCTATGAGGGCAGGATCAGCTGCTTCCAGCCTGTAACGGACCTTGACCGTACCGGAATCATACAGATCCGCCCCATGCTCTACCTACATGAGCAGACAATCGAGAATTTCGCCCGAAATCAAAACCTTCCCATTGTGAGAAACCGCTGCCCGGTGGATAAGCGGACAAAACGGGAAGAGATCAAGAAGCTTGTGTATGAATTAGGCGGAAAATACCCGGATTTGAAGGAACGGGTTTTTGGTGCTATGCAGCGGCTGCCCCTTCCGGAATGGGGACCCCAGGGGAGATACAAAAGACCCAAGGATGAGGAAAACACATAATGGAACTATTTATCATCACTGTGCGGGGAATCTGAATAATTGTTATTGCTTTGGTAATGGGATGTAGGTTTTGTTACCGGAAAAGGTGCTGAGAAAACCGCAAACTTCTTGTTTGGAACGATAAGCACGAGCCGTCGCGGTATGAAATTTTTACCGGAGGGATATACTGCCAGTAAGGAGGCGGTGACCTATGGTAAAGGGAATTTCCAGGCAGGTGATCGTAGTGGAATCACCGGATAAGAAGCTTTTTGAGCAGGCAATTTTTATCCTCCGGGAGGACGCGCTCTCGGGTGAGGGTATCACGGATGCACAGCTTTTAAGGGAAGCAAAACGGCTCATTGAATCGCCTAAAAAACGCCGCATTGCCAAGTGGACCGGCGTTGCGGTATGGGCAATGTCAGGCGCTTTTGCTACTGGACTTGTATGGCTGCTGACGACGGTGTTTTGAAAGAGAGAGGGATAAGATTGAAAATCGGGAACATAGAAATAAAGAATCCCCTTGCCCTGGGACCTATGGCGGGTGTCACAGACTGGGCGTTTCGAACCGTGTGTGCGGAGCTTGGTGCCGGGATTACGGTAACGGAGATGGTGTCCTCCCGGGCGCTGGTATATCAGGATAAGAAAAGTAGGGCGCTTTTAAAAAAGAACGCGGGAAGTCTGTGCGGCGCACAGATTTTCGGAAATGATCCGCAAATCATGGCACAGGCTGCACAGCTGGCACTAGAATATTCCGGTTGTGATTTTGTGGATATCAATATGGGCTGCCCCATGCCCAAAATCGCCAATTCCGGTGACGGATGCGGACTGATGCGCACACCGGAACTGGCAGGTGAGATTGTAGCTGCCGTTGTGGATGCAGTGAAGGTGCCGGTGACGGTAAAATGCCGGCTGGGATGGGACAAGGGCAATATCAATGTGCTGGATTTTGTCCAGCGTATGGAAGATAACGGCGCTGCCATGCTGACAGTTCACGGCAGGACCCGGAGCATGCTCTACTCGGGAACGGCAGACTGGGATATGATCGCAAAGGTCAAGGCACAGGCCAAGATCCCGGTAATTGCCAACGGAGATGTGGTGGATGGAGAATCTGCCCTTCGTTGTCTGCGGCGTACCGGTGCGGATGGTCTGATGATCGGAAGAGCCACCTTTGGAGATCCGTGGGTATTTGCGGAGGTCAAAGCTGCCATGAATGGTGAGAAGCTTCCGGCTAGGCCGCCCCTTGCCCGGCGGGTGGATGTGGCAGTGCGTCAGTTCGAACTGGCACTGGCAGATAAGGGAGAGCACATTGCCTGCCTGGAAGCAAGAAAGCACTTTGCTTGGTATCTTCGGGGGGTGGCATATGCCAACTATTACAAGGAAAAAATTTCTGCCATCCAGTCTATGGACGATGTCTACCGGATTGCGGATGGGATACGCAAGGATTTGAAATAATTACATGGGATAGGCGATCCGTTTTTTCGTATGCTAACCGGGAGGTGAGTGTATGAAAAGATGGATCGCTTTTTTAATCCCTGTTATGCTGTTGTTTTTGCAACCTGTAAAAGCAGAGCCTATACGTTGGGTAGATTTTAAAGTGCCGGAGGAATCGCTGCGTTGCGCCATGGATGCGGATATTCGCAGCGCGGAACAGGAACGGCATATCAGTTGGATCGATGTCTTGTCGGTGGCGGCGTGTCGTACCGGGGGGAAATGTCCGCAGTCCTCGGTGAAGAAGGCTATTAAGGAGCTGGAGGCCGGGGCGGACCCGAAGGAATTGACAGGGGATCATTCCCGTTACTATGACTATTACCACAGTGCCTATGAGGCGATTTTGGGCGGATTGCTGGGAAACTACTCGGTGAACATTAATGGTGAGGAAAAGCCAACCTACGGGCTGAAAGCCTTTTCTCCCATAGCTGCCGGTTACGGTTACAGCCATTGTTCAGACTTCGGCAATTCCAGAAGCTTTGGGTTTCGCAGAAAACACCTTGGAAACGACTTGATGGGAACCC
>JAGAMQ010000082.1 GCA_017624645.1 Oscillospiraceae bacterium | reverse complement strand
GTACGGATTTCAGCAGGCACTCCTCCAGATTGGAGCCGATGCCCATAACCTCACCGGTAGCCTTCATCTGGGTGCCAAGGGTATTCTTGGCGGAGGTAAACTTATCGAAGGGGAACCGGGGCAGCTTGGCAATAACATAGTCCAGCGCAGGCTCAAAAGCAGCATTGGTATTAGCGATCTTAATATCCTCCAGCGCCATGCCAACGGCAATCTTGGCGGTGACCCGGGCAATAGGATAGCCGGACGCCTTGGATGCCAATGCAGAGGAACGGGAAACTCTAGGGTTGACCTCAATAAGGTAGTACTCGCTGGAGTTGGGATTCAGCGCAAACTGCACATTGCAGCCGCCTTCGATCTTCAGCTCACGGATGATCTTGATGGCGGAATCGTTAAGCATCTTACGGTCATGCTCACTCAAGGTCATAATAGGAGCCACAACAATGGAGTCACCGGTATGGACACCCACAGGGTCAATATTTTCCATGCCACAGATGGTGATAGCGTGGTCGTTGGAGTCGCGCATGACCTCAAATTCAATTTCCTTGTAGCCCTTGACGCTCTTCTCCACCAACACCTGATGCACAGGGGAAAGCTTAAAGGCGTTCAGGCCCACCTCGATCAGCTCTTCCTCGCTGTAGGCAAAACCGCCGCCTGTACCGCCCAGGGTAAAGGCAGGACGCAGAACAACAGGATAACCGATGCGCTGTGCAGCCTCCTTTGCCTCCTCAATGGAGTAGGTAATCTCAGAGGGAATCACAGGCTCGCCGATGGACTGGCACATTTCCTTGAACAGCTCACGGTCCTCTGCCCGCTCAATAGAAGCGCTGCTGGTTCCCAAAAGTTCTACATTACATTCCTTCAGTACGCCCTTCTTCTCCAGCTGCATAGCCAGATTCAGACCGGTCTGACCGCCGATACCGGGGACGATGGCATCGGGACGCTCATAGCGCAGGATCTTGGCAATATACTCAAGGGTCAGAGGCTCCATATAGACCTTGTCCGCAATGGTGGTATCGGTCATAATGGTGGCAGGGTTGGAGTTACACAAAACCACCTCATAGCCTTCTTCCTTCAGTGCAAGGCATGCCTGTGTGCCCGCGTAATCAAACTCCGCTGCCTGACCAATGACGATAGGGCCGGAGCCGATGATCAAAATTTTCTTAATATCCGTTCTCTTTGCCATTACTATATCCTCCTGCGCTTATTTGCGATAAACTACTTGTCCGTTACATACTGTCATACAGCACTCACCCCTGAGCTTCCAACCGGCAAAGGGTGTTGCCTTACCCATAGAGAGAAACTCCCGGGGGTCCACAGTAAATTCTTTTTCCAAATCCCACACTGTATAATCCTCACCCATAGGAATTCCAAACCGTTTCCGGGGATTAACAGCCAGAAGCTCGATGAGCTTTTCCAAAGTGATGATGCCAGGCAGGACCATATGGGTATACATAGCTGCAAAAGCCGTTTCGATACCCACGATGCCAAAGGCACTTCCACTTAAGCCCTTGCTCTTTTCCTCGGCGCTGTGGGGTGCATGATCCGTAGCGATCATATCGATGGTGCCGTCCTGGATGCCCCGAACCAAGGCCTGCCGGTCCTCCTCGCTTCGGATAGGTGGATTCATCCGGAATCTGCCATCCTCCTGCAGCTGCATATCATTCATAATCAGGTAATGGGGTGCTGTTTCACAGGTCACGTCCACTCCCCTGCTCTTTGCCTGCCGGATCAACTCCACACTTTCCTTTGTGGAAATGTGGCAAACGTGGTAGGCGCAGCCAGTTTCCTCCGCAAGCTTTAGATCTCTTGCGATCTGCTCATACTCACTGGCGCTGCAGATCCCCTTGTGTCCGTGAAGCCGTGCATACTCTCCGTCGTGGATATAACCGCCGAACAGAAGGTCATTTACCTCACAGTGGGCAACAATCATCTTGCCCAGCGCCTTGGCACGAAGCATGGCTTTTCGCATCATTTCTTCATTCTGGACTCCCCTGCCGTCGTCGGAGAAGGCGATCACATCCGCCGCCATGCCCTCCATATCCGACAAAGCCTCTCCCTGCTGTCCAACTGTAATGGAACCGTAGGGGTATACATGGATCACAGAATCCTTTTGGATCAATACCAACTGCTCACGCAGATGTTCACAACTGTCCGGCACAGGGTTCAGATTGGGCATGGTACACACAGCCGTATAGCCTCCCCGGGCCGATGCTTTGCTGCCGGTCTCCATGGTCTCCTTATAAGAAAAACCCGGCTCACGGAAATGCACATGCACATCACAAAAGCCGGGAAAAACAACATATTCGGGAGAATTGAAGAAAGAAATATCCTTCGCCAAAGGAGAACCGGAGGAAATAATATCACACACATCACAGCCAACGCTCTTAAGCTTCATAACAGCCTGCATCATGATTCGTTCCTCCTGTTAATCTCTATCCGTGCAAGTATATCACAGCCGCAGTATTTTGTCAAACCCTGACTGCAAAAAAATCCCCTAATTTTGAGCCGTCATCACGGCGTAAAACCATACGGAGTGTCCAAATCCGTAAAGGGGTATTTTCGCTGCCACTGGTCCCCTTCTCTGATGATACTGCTTCTGTGACTTCTCAGCAGTCGAACAATGGGATACGCGTCAATCCAAATCTCGCTGTTACACTCCTTCTGACTTTCATCAAATACCAATTGGATCCCGAAATGCAGGTGCACTGTTTCAATATTATTGACATTTTCTTTATCAGAATAGCCTGTCCGTCCCATAAAACCGATAAGATCTCCTGCCTGAACCATGTCCCCTTCCTGAAGTCCGGGCGCAAAGGGTTTATCCTTTTGCAGGTGAGCATAATAGTAGTAGCGCTTTCCGTCAAAGGAACGGATCCCTACACGCCAGCCACCGTACCTGTTCCAGCCCAAAGCTTCCACAACACCGCCCTAAACAGCAACCACAGGGGTTCCC